>CAYZEH010000009.1:0-30958 GCA_964477135.1 uncultured Pirellulales bacterium
AGAATTCCGGTTGTATTATGATTTACCCGAACCCGCTGAATACATCAAAATACATACTGCTCTTTGCACCGAGTTGCGAATTGGCTGCAAACAGCATGGGAAAAGTTTTTGCTGAAGTGAAATCTGAAAAAGACATCGCAATATTCCAGGCAGATAAAAAACAAAACGTCAGATACCATATCCTCGAAAATTTTGACAGCGTGTGGCAATGGAGTAAAAATGCAGGTCTGGTTGTTTTCAATAATAACTTTAAAAAATCAGCTGCCGATTATCAAAAATTAATCGCCAAAACGGTTAAAAACTATCTAAACGCTGATATATCCATTCTCGAACCGGTTTTCACAGCGGACGAACATATCCCCAGCTATGAAAACGTTACCTTGCGCGGTTTGTTTGCGAATCTGCAGAACTATTGGATAATAAAGATTAAGATCAAAGGCAGTTTTTTAAAACAATTCGTCAACAAACTGCTTATTGGCGATGCTATTGAAAGAAAAACAACATACGCGCTTTGCGGTATAAGCTTTAACGCTCTTTCAGCTAATGACAGCTTACTGGTTACAGAAATTGAAAATGATAAGGATTACACAATTGCTCTTTCGGCAAGAGCGATCAGGACCCCGCTTCTCGGATATGTATTAACCGATTACAAGATTCTTGACGAGAGCCTTTTGATAAAACTGCTTAAAGATTGCTCGCAAAACACAGGTTCGATAGACCTTGAGCAGAAATGTGAAAATATAAAAATATTCTAAAACTTTTTAAATCCAATGATCGGAGAAAGCAGATGAAGTTCAAAAATTTTATTTTGTCAGCATTGTTGACATTTATGTTGTTGGCGGCATCGAAAACCAAAGCAGACCTTATCGCTTATTGGCCTCTCGATAAGATCGTTGAAGGCAAAGTTCTCGATGCAACCGGTAATGGCTACGACGGCACAGTAGTAGGTACACTCAAACCGATAGAAGATGCCAATCATAAAGGATTATATTTTGATGGCGGTGCAAGTTATATCGATTGCGGAAGTGAGGGATTTGATAAAATTAACGACCAGATTACCATCTCCGCATGGATAAAGATCGAAAAATTCGATAAGTGGATACAAACCATAGTATCCAAAGACGGCGATATCTGGCAGCTACAGCGTTGTTGGGGTGATAATTACTATTCCGTAAATTTTAATCTCAAAGCCGAAAATCAAAAAATAATTCGCGCAGGCGGTGCCAAAGGCCTTAAAAAGATCGATGATAACAAATGGCATCATATCATTGGGATCTACGATGGTAAAAGCCTGAAACTATACATCGATGGTAAGCTCAGTAATTCTATAGCAGCAAGAAAACAGAAACTCAGCAAACTGAAAAACAAGCTTACCATTGGAGAGAATCTGCTCAGGGGTAAAAGCAAAGAATATCCCGAAAATTCCAGGTCATGGCATGGCGATATAAGTCAGGTTGCGATTTTCGACCACGCATTAACATCGTCACAAGTAGGCCTACTTTATAATACCGACGCTATAACGTGTCAAAAATATTCCCGTTCCAGTGATATTCTTTCTCGCGGCGATATCGATTTACTAAAAAATATTCCACAAGAGCTTTTTGATAGGTTTATTGATTGTAAAAAGCTTGTTGACAAAAGAAAATATCCTCAGGCGATCAAAGCTTTGGACAAATTGATCCACGACAATATCGCCTCCCATCAATTTCTTGTCATCAATGCCTTTTTGTTCAAGTATCAAATATACATTCAGCAAGACGACATAGAAAATGCACTCAAGACAATACAGACTTTGCAAAAAACATACCCAGACCTTGATTCTCCTGAGGTAACTTTTTCGCTGGCATATTGTTACATCAAGCAAGGCAACAACATTCATGCCCAAACCTTGCTACAGCAAATTGTCGACGACCATCCTCAAAGCACTTACGCATTAAAAGCTCAGCTTTGCCTGAGCAGGATAAGAGGGAAATGAAACCATTGGTCGTATTTATAAAGAAGGAAAAAACAAAATGAGAAAAACAATTTTGAAATGCGGATTTATATGGGTTCTGCTTGTTTTAACTCCTTCGCTGCTCAATGCCGAGCTGATAGCATATTATGAATTTGAATCGGATGCAAGGGACAGGAGCGGCTTTGCTATAAATGCCGACGGTGAATTTATTGATACTGCTGGAATATCCACAGACTCAGCCGTTGGCAGCGGGTCGTTAAAGCTCGGTGGATACACTGATTATGTTAACCTCGGCAACGATCCCAAATTTGATATTACCGATGAAATAACCGTTTCTGCCTGGGTAAAAGTGCAGTTCTACGCCGAATACTGCGAAGCTTTTGTGACTAAAGGTCATACTTCATGGCGTCTGCAGCGATTTGGTCAAGGCCCCAATGTCGAATTCTCATGCAACGGTTTATTTATCAAACGAGATGAAAAAGGCATCTACCAGTTATACAGTAAAACAGAAATCGATGACGGCAAATGGCACCACATCGTTGGCCTTTACGACGGCGAAAAAGTTTGTATTTATGTAGATGGTAAACTTGACGCAGAAAAATCAGCCATCGGGAAAATAGCTTTAAACGACTGCCCGGTATACATCGGTGAAAATGTTGCAAATATGGGCAGAGGTTTTTGCGGCTGGATCGATAGTGTTTCAATTTATAATCATGCCTTAACCGAGGATGAAATACAGCTGCTTTATAATAAAAAAATCTCACCTCAAAGACAGCAGATTTACGATGTTATTAAAAAATCTACCTCACTGACAAATGCTGATAAGGGTCAACAGGCAAAAGAATATTTAGAACAAAAAGTACATTCTCTGAATAAATTTGCTCAGCAAAACCAACACGAAGATACATTCGATTCCAAGCTATATTCGGAGCTGTTGGTGCTGTTAGCAAAAGCAGAAGAAAACACCGGCTCAGATAAAGACCGGGTAGTTCAGGCATATTTAAATGCTCTCAATTATGATCTAAGGCTCACGGATTCGGTTGATTGTTATATGTGGCTGTTAAAAAATCTAACTGCCGAAGAGTTTAATAAACATATCGAACAAACAAATATCTTTAAAAATATAGACCAGGACAGTGTCGCTTTGGTAGCTGAATATTTTCTGAATAACGATAATTACAATGACTTTCTGTTGTTCTTCGAAAGTTTTTTCAATGACAAATATCGTCCAGCCCAATTCGGACCTGCTGTAAGAGATGCCTTATCCGCTAATCAGCAATGGTTGGAGCGTTTCGACAGCATATTTAAAATTAAACCGCAATGGTGGGAGCTAAGCAGATTTGAAAAGTGTCAAGATGAATTTGATGCTGGCAGATATCAAAGGGCGATTGCATTGCTGGAAGTCTTTTTGAAAGATTACAAAGGCTCAGCCTGGGCTTTTGACAGAGACGCTTTTCTGCTCGCAGGCCAATGTTACGTCCAGCTTGGCAAAACAGAAAAAGCGTATGACACGTTCCTGCAGCTGATTTTCGAATACCCCGATAGCTCACAAGCTGACGAGGCTTCATTGATTCTCGGCTACATATACATAATAAACAACGAATTTGATTTAGCACGGGATATCTTCAATGCTTTAATAAAGACCAGCATAAAAAGTCAATATCTCAGCAGGGCGAACCAGTATCTCGAAAGAATTAACCTTCTCGCTCAATAAAAGATACCCTTCAGGGTAAGAAATTTTCGCGAGGAAAGTTATAAAGTGTTGTTTAAAATTGGTTACCCACGGATAAATGGGGGAACTCAACTGTGAGTAGTATAAATATGCAAACTGTAATTGAAGTTAAAAATATCGAAAAGACTTTTAAGCTGAATAAGTCTTTAGCAAAGCAGTTTTTTGCACCTTTTTCGCATTGGGAAAAATTCTACGCACTTAAAAATATTTCTTTTTCTATCGAGGCAGGACAGATACTTGCATTAGTTGGTGCTAACGGATCGGGCAAAACGACCCTGATACGTATTATTGCTGATTTACTGCTCGCCGACCAGGGAACTGTAAATATTGCCGGTCAAAATATAAAAAGCAATGGCTGTCAAATTAGAAAAAAAATAGGCTATATATCGAGTGATGAGAGAAGTTTTTTCTGGAGATTAACCGGCAAAGAAAACCTCAAGTTTTTTGGTTGCCTTTATGGCTTGTCTGGGCGGCTTCTTGAAAGACGTATTGATTGTTGTTTAGCAGAATTCGATTTTGAAAAAGAATCCCGCAAATTATTTCGTGATTATTCCGCCGGTATGAGAAAAAAACTTACCATCATTCGCGCACTGCTTCATCAGCCTCACATATTACTGCTCGATGAGGTTACCAACAGTCTTGACCTGGAATCGGCAGAAAAGATCAAAGATATTATAAAGAAATATATCTGTGCTGCGCCCAGCCGAGCTGCAATCTGGAGCACGCACCGGTTTGAAGAACTAAACCAGCTTTGTGAGAAGGTCCTGATGGTAGAACAAGGTCAGGTTGCTTTTCTCGGCAACGTAAGCCAATTCTCATATTATCTGAAAAAACAAAAACAATTATCCCGGGTAATGTAAATTTAAAGCAACTTAATATGAGCCGAAGACATTCTATCCAAAACATTTTTATAACAGCATTGCGAAATGCCTTAACCTTCGTTAAAAAGGATATGAAAATAGCTCTGAGCTATAAATTCCAGTTCATATTCCAGTTTGCTCAAATATTCTTCTCCGTCGCAATGATTTTTTTCATCGGTAAAATGCTTGAAGGGGTCCCTAACAAGCACCTCAAAGTCTATGGCGGTGATTATTTTTCTTTTGCCCTGATAGGTCTTGCTGTCAGCAGCTACCTCCGTGCAGGCTTGGTTACTATCACAAATGACATCAGGCAGATGATGAATCAGGGAACCCTCGAAGCTGTCTGCGCAGCACCGGTAAAATATATGTCCCTGATGATCTATTCCTCACTGTGGCAGTTTCTTTTTGAAACGATCCGCGTCAGTGCGTACTTCGTACTTGGATTTTCTCTTTTCAACATGAAACTGCAAAACCCTAACATCCCAGCGGCAATATTGACAATGCTGCTTACCGCGATGGTATTTCTCCTGCTTGGCACAATCTCGTGCAGTATCCTGATCGTTATAAAACGAGGCGACCCGATAAACTGGATTTTTTCGAGCCTGGGCGCATTACTTGCAGGTACTATGTTTCCCGTCTCGGTCCTACCCGGGTGGCTTGGCAGGCTCGCAATGTTCATGCCGTTGACCCATGGCCTCGAAGCAATGAGAAAAACCCTGCTCATGTCAGCATCGGTTTCTGACATAGCAAATAACCTGATAGCTCTTGGCGGATTTGTAATATTTTTGCTGCCGCTGAGTTTTTACATCAACAAAATATCCATGACCGCCGCTAAGAAATGTGGAGCGTTTGCTACCCATTGAAAGGTTACGAAAATGAAAAATACTTTTAGGTTTTTGATCCTGGTTTTACTGATTTTTGTATCGCACAATGCCTGTGCAGCGGTGAAAAAGCTTCCGCCTATAGAAACCCTGGTAGCTGAACCTATCGCCTTTGAAAATGTTAATTTATGGGTAATCGCCGACAAGCAAGGCCCAATAACAAACAGATCTTGCCGGATGCGAAACGGCTGCTTGAGTTCTGTTGAGCTTAAAAGCTATATCGAACACACGAAGAAAGATAAATGCCCGCCATCGGTGGCTCTTGAGCTTGCTAAGTACTGTCAGCTTTACCATCAAAACGATATTCCGCTGACCATAACGGATAACTGGCAATGGAAGTGCGACAACGCTTTATCCCAGTTCGATTCAGTAAGTTACGATTTGCCGGCCAGGGGTGGCAGCTGGCAAACCTGCCTCGAAGCAGTTAAAACAATAACCTCCGCAAGTAGTCAACTCGAATGGATCGACATTCTTGATAATGAAGATTTTATCAGACAAGACAATGCTGAATCGCAAAGAAGTGATATTGAAATAAGAACATTTTCAGAAATGAGGACAAGAGATGGTTATCCACAAGAAAGAAAACTTTAGGGCATTAAGCTGCTTAGTTGTAATTATATTGGTTATATCATCTTCCAATCTTGCCGCAAGTGAGCTGTCCGCCCGAAAAGCAATGCAGGAAACTTACCAGGTCGAGGATTCAATATCCAAAGACCAGGCGGAGAATTTAGTTGGCCTTCTCAAAAAAGAATCTGCTAATATCCGCAATAATTACCTGCTTTCAAGAATAAATTATCGCATAGCTTTTCTTTATTACAAGGCCTCCATGCTTGAGAAGTCAGCCGAAATGTTCCTGAAAACCGCCAATGATAATAAATTTTCTCCAGTGATTTGCGTTGCTTCTTACAATATGGCAGCGATGATCTTCAAACAGCAAGGCCGATATGACGATGCGATAAAACAATTTGAAAAAATTACCGCATTGACCATTGACGATTACAAGCTGAACAATAAAAGCACTCCCGCAATACTAAAGCTTGGCTGTCTGGCATTGTTTAACGTTGCTAATATTCATCAAAGTCAGGGTGACATTGACCTGGCCATTGATGCTTATGGTCGATTGCTCGGCATTTTACCTTACAGCCGGCAGGAGCGTTTCAGGAAATATGTTCCCATCGTAAAAGACAGATTAGCCCAGTTGTATTTACAAAAAAAACAACCCCAAAAATATATTGCAGTTTGTCAGGGTTTGCTCGTTGACTATCCAAATTATTATCGTTGGCCTTTAATAAACTTCGAAATAAAGTGCATAAAATGCATTCAGCAAATTGCAGGTACTGACCAACTGCTCCCAACAAGCTATGCTGCGCCGGCTGTACTAACCAGGTTATTCAAGAACACCCCGGAAAAAGAAACACTCGCTGATCATATAACTAAATTTGAGTCTGATATCTCAGAAGAGCCCCAAAATTATGCTCAGCTTTTAATAAATTACTATTGCTCCTGGCTGTTTGATTCTGCGGGCAAAAAACAACTTGCTTTTAAATCCCTTCATGCAATCAACGAAAATATTCTCAATAAAACAGGGTACGGCAATCTTGACACCATCTTTACTGCCATCCAGCAATACGCGAAAATATTCCAGGCTGTCATCCTTACAGAGTCAAACCATTACAGCCAGGCACAGGATATTTTGGCACTGATCGAACAAGTTGAAAATCAGCCTCACATATCGAAACTGATTTATTCTGTCAACAAAAACATAGAAATTCTAAAAAGGGAAGTGATAAAAAATGTCAATAAATAAAATCAGGTTGATTTTGCTGATAGTATCTATAGTGTTATGTTTTTGCAGCCTATGTTTTAGTGAATCTCCGAATATATCATCAGCTGACGATATCGACTTGTTCATAAAAGTACTGGATCAAACCCCATATGATTCTGAACAAGTATTTGAGTTCGGCAATCGTATCTTTACGTACTTGAGCAAAAAATACTCTTTGTCGCCGGGCTTTATAAACCTAAAATCCAGACTGCAGTCAGCCTCTTTTCTTGCAAACAAAATGCAGTCTCAGCTCCGCAAGTCTATGAATAAACGCCTTCTCGAAGTTATTGATGACCAAAATCAGAAAAAAACAAACTCGCTGGTCGTAGCACCTGCAAAGTCTTTTTATGATTCATCGATAAACCTTTTTTCCAAGCCGATAAATATAGACGACTTGAGGGAAAATGAAAAAACATTCCTGAGACGGTATTACAATCTGGTGCTCAGAAAACATATAGAAGACATAAGCCTTGCAGGATTAGGCTACGCTGTTGCAGAGCCCAGCTTCAAAGGCACATATGATTACGTTCTTGTTTTGCCCTTATTGCACACTCCCAATAATAAAGGTGTAAATCTCGAAGTGTTACCTTTGTCAATGAAAACCCCCAAATTGCTTAACCAGCTCGCCGATTCCGCATTGCTTCATTTTGGTCGTGTTACCGCCGCCATGTCACTTGCCCGAAATGCTGCCACCATAAGCGACAGAGCTTTCAACGAGATTGATTATTACATCGAATCAGCCCATAACTGTCCGCCTGATAAAGCCAACATCGCTGTCGATTGTCTTAACCTCGCAATAAAAACCGCTGCTACATCGGAGCCTGACAGGATCGTGGAACTGAACATTCAGATAATAGACATCTGGCAAAAATCGAAGAACCATACTCTTGCTGCAGGCCATGCCAGGCAGACTTATGAGAAATTCCCCGACCATTCTAAAACCGCATACATCATTTGGCTCTATTATTATTCGCTGTCCTACGCCCGTCAGTCCGACGTTATCCTCGCTGATATAGATAGTCATATTGATAACCCCATCTGCTCACAATACCGCGTAAAACTGATGTATATCAAGTGGTGGGCGATGCATCTTGCCCACAATGATTTACCTGAGCTGGCGGCTCTGGAATATCAACTGCTGAAAGATTATCCCGATGACAGTATTATCACTCCGGTTATACTCTCCCGCGCAACTGACATGATAGCCCGTCAAAATTACAACCAGGCCTATATTCTTTTGAATGAGCTGATAGAAGATTTCCCAGACACAAAATCCGCAACTCAGGCGAAAAAGATCATGGAAAAATTAAAGGAGAAAAAGGAGATCAACTAGTTGCTTTCGTGTGAAATAAAAAAAATCAGTCTGGCAATAATTGCTTTGTTCATATCAGCTACGATGGCTTCATATATCCCCGGCGAATTTCAAAACTATTTCGAACCCGGGTTGAAAAACAAAAAAAATGTTATTCTGATAAGTATCAGCACACTTTGTTATGACCACTGCTCAATTGCCGGCTACCATAGAAACACAACAGAAGCCTTCGACAAATTCGCATCTGAAAACATATACTTTACAAATACCTTCGCAACTTCAAGCTGGTCAATGCCCGCTACAGGCTCAGTCTTGACATCTAAATATCCATGCGAGCATGGAGCAAAAACTATCTCCGCAAAACTCAAAAATGATAATTATACACTTGCTGAGGTGCTTGCTGACAACCAGTATTATTGTGCGGGCTTTTGCTGCAATCGTCGCCTAACCGCTGATGCGGGCTTTTCTCAGGGCTTTGACCTCTACGACGACTACACCGCCGAGATCATGCTTGAGAGCTTTTCTGACAGCAATGAGCCTTTCGATATTTCTTACTATCGCACAAATGATTTGATAAATAAAGCTGTCATTCGCTGGCTGAATAACAATTCACAGAATCGGTTTTTTCTTTTTGTGCATTATTTCGATAATCACATTCCGTATCTTCCTCAGCGGCCTTACGATAAGCTTTACACTGAAAATTATAGATCGGATATTGATTTTACCCGCGTTCATCGTGAGCCGCTTCACAGCAATCGCCCGGCCGACAAAGACCTTGATTACCTTATCGCTTTATATGACGGTCAGGTTAAACAGACAGACGATGACCTGGGCCAGTTGCTAAAATATCTCACAGATGCAAACTTTGCAGAAAACTCTGTTATTATCGTAATGGGTGACCACGGAGAGCAGTTTTACGACCATGGCCGATCAAGCCACCATGATATATACGACGAACTTACGCACATCCCTCTGGCAATGTCACTTCCCGCCGGCAAAAGCAAAAAAATCGATGCACTCATAAGCACCATAGATATAATGCCCACCATTCTTGACCTGCTGGAAATACAAATACCCACTGAACTTAAAGGCCGAACACTGCTGCCGGTGATATCGGGCCAGACCGAAACCCTCCACGACTTTATCTTCATCGAATACACAGGCCAAGCTATAAAAGACAAATACGCATTCAGAACCGACCGAATAAAATACATCTTCACTGAGGGTCAGCAATATATATACGACCTCATAAATGACCCCGCTGAACAGATTAAAATATTCCCGGAAAATTTTGATGATGAAACTAAAAAACAACAACAAATCTTCAAAAAATACCTCCTCGACAATGGCTATTTCAACGGCGAATGATATGAATCAGGTTAAATTTTATACCGTCTGCTCACCAGCGACAACGAAAGACGTTCAGCAAATACAGTCGTTCCTATTAGATATCTTCGAGTATGGCGACTACAATTTTCGCTCAGCATTGCTGGGGAAATTCAGCCCGGCGCTAAAAGCTGTCTATTACCTTGAAAAATACGAAAACTCCATAATAGCAGCAGCAGGGGCCCTGTATAGCCGAAACAGCAGTTTCTTCGCTATCGTAGGTCCGGTCTGCGTGGCCGAAGCCTACAGACGTCTCGGCATAGGAAAAAGAATCGTGGAATTACTGTTGCAACATCTAAAGTCAAACAATTGCTGCGCAGCATACCTCGGCGTTAACCCCCGCAACCTGGCCGTCGGTCTTTATCGCCAAGTTGGTTTTGATAATTATAAAGGCTTTGTGATGAGAAAACTATTTGCTCCACAATCAGAAATAGATAAAAAATTCCAATCGCCTGGGCTTTTAACGATCAGACCTTTACAATGGCACCATTGGCCGGCACTGATGGCTTTGTTCGCCTGCCCAGCTAAACTCTACACCGCTGATTTTTCAAATAATATTTATTCAAGCAGATACTTCCCCATCGAAAAATTTGCCCCGGTCTTCAGCAGCTTAATGACAAACATACAAAAAAACCAAGGCCTGGCAAACGTCCTCATTTCCAACACAGAAGATGTAATCACCGGTTACTGCCATATCACCCCTAATGCCCCAAGCTTTGGCAAACATATAGCTGTTGCGGATTTCTACCTCCACGACAGTTCTCTTGATAAAGCTAGGCTGCTCTTAAAATCAACTATAGAAAAAACAAGGAACTGCGGCATCGAAAAGATTTATTTTTATTGTCTGGCTTGCGATCATGAAAAACAAAAAATAATGGAATCCATAGGCGGCTCAGTTGAAGCAGTCCTGCCGAGAAATATAAATGTAAATCAAAGTTACGTTGATCTTCTGATTTATCGTCTATAATTCGAAACCACCAGTTTGAGCTTGCCGCTTTTGGCGGGTTTTATAGATGTCACTTCTTCTATGTTAAATTTTACTGAATTGCCGACAACAGGCTCAAACCTGCTCTTAATGAGTCTGCTGATCTCACGAATATCCGCATCTTCAGCTGGCACGTATTTAACTGTCAAGCTGCCGTCGCTGTTTTGAATGATTTGAAACTGTCTTACCTGGCTGATGTTCATAAACCCTTTAAGCTGGTTCCAGAGCAGCACTTTGCCATTCGGACAGATAATATTCTGGCCGTCTCTGCCGACGATTTTTTCCAGCATAGCAAGCTTTCTGCCGCAGATGCATTTGTGATCGGTTGCAATCGCCAGATCGCCGACCTTATACCGCAAAATAGGCATCGCAAATCGGTTAAGATTAGTGATTACAACCTCCCCGACTTCGCCAGATTTTGCAGATTTATCATCTTTTAATATTTCGACTATGCAATTATCTTCATTGATATGATAATAGTCACTGGCTCGGCATTGCCAGGCAACCTCACCGCCCTCACTACATGCGTAAACATCCGTTACCTTTGTCGAAAACACCCCTTCAATTACGTCCCTGTCTTTGTCACTTAAACTTTGACCGCCGGTGATTATTGCTTTAGGCCTAAAACCACTAACCTTGCCGTCGTTGATCTGATAAGCCAGCTTTACTATTGCAGGAGTAATACCTATCAACGCTGCATCTGCCTTTCTCTTAAAAAGCTTCGACGCATAATCAAAATGCTCCTGCGATTCGAGATACGGATTAACATAACAAGTTTTATGCAGGCCATGAAAATATGTCCAGACGGGTTTTTTTGTTTTCTCAGATTCATTTTTCAAAGGCGTAATTATCGTAGAACCAAACAAAGCGATCCCAACCGCTTTTCTGTATTTAATAACCGCTGCTGCATTGTGCATCCGCGAATTTTCATCAGAAAAAATACAAACCGGCACTCCCGTTGACCCTGAAGTTCTGCTTATCCTGCAAGGGCCTATCTGTTTAGGCAGAAAATCCCAAAGCCGGCCTTGCAACTCTTTCTTAGTAAGAAAAGGCAGCTTATAAATATCTTTCGCTGAGTGAATATTCGCAGGGGTGACATTTGCCTGGTCAAAAGCCTCCCTGTAGTATTTAACATTTTCATAGCAATACCGAACAAGCTTCCGCAGTTTTTTGTCCCTGGTCTCATCTATCCATTTTCGATCATACTGTCCTTTAATAGCATACCTTGAAAGCCCATAGGCCTTTAAGGTGAGCATTATTTTACTCGCGGAAAGCATTAATTAATCCTTCCCAGCCAGATCTTCGATCCACTTTTTACAAATTCCAAATAAATTCTCTTTCCATTTATAATGAAAAAAACTGTGATTAGCGTTTTCGATCAACACGTATTTATGATCGATCTCGTTTTCCTTACATATTGTGCTGTAATGACTTTTAGAATTATTTGTGATCGGGTCATTGGCCCCATAAACAAACAGCAGGGGGCATCTGGTTTTAAAACCCGCTCCGCCTTTCGCAGAATCCTTTTTCTGCTTAAACTGAAAACAAAAAGCAAACGTTCTGAATATCCCCCTGAAATTCACAGCCCCGCTTATCAGCCTCTGGAAACCACCAGGCTCGGTTAGTTTCACAAGATACTGCTTAAGGCGATTTACAAACAGCCTGACGAAAATACTGTTATCAAGATAAGAAGCCGACAGCAATACCATGCCGCTTACCGGAATTTCATATTTCCTCATAGCATTAAAACAAAGCCTGCTTCCTCTGCTTATCCCGATAAGAAATATTTTTTCCAAAGCCTCCTGCTCGACGAAAAACTCACAAACCCTCATAAGATCAAAGCTGTCATCCTCTATAGACTGCATCGGACCTGTTCCCGTGCTGTCGCCACATCCGGCAAAATCAAAACGCATTACCGCATAGCCCAGCTTGTAAAACTTCTCACCCATTTCCACAAACATTCTGTGAGGGCCAAGGCGATTGCCGCTTGCCGCATGAACAAAAATCACCCCGATTTTAACCTTGTCCGCAGGCTTTGAATAATCATAATAAAGCTTCTCTTTTCGCCCCTGCAAATATCCTATTTTATTCATTGCACCATTGCCCGATCTTCTCAACCGTTTTTGAATAATCACCAATCCCAATACGACGCCAGAATTGAACAACATCGATCTTCTCTAAGCCATACGCCTTACCATTGTTTTTCAGCAAGGAGCACAATTTTTCGATCTGCTGGGCGTTAGCTGAGCTGTTAATATCCCCGATATACAAACTAATATCACAGGGCAGTTTATCCACATTTTTCAAAAGGGAAAACCTCTCAAGCTTAATGCCAATAGAATTCAGATGCTTTTTCAAACAGTATCCGAACCGATAGCTGCATTTATTTTCATCGAACAAAGGCGGCAGATAAACATATCCCATTGCACAATATCCCTTTCCATAATTGTTTTTATTCTGTAATAATAGCTGTCTGGCCCCGCAAAATGTTGATACTCAAAATATTTTCATAATCAACAACCACTCATCCATACAGGCTTTATATGCAAACAGAAAGGATCAAAATGACTTTAACAAAGAAAAAACTTATCGATTTTATTGAAAATGGTGCAGAACCAACGACAAAAATAAAACACAACACGCTTTTATTCTCAAGTTCCCTGCTCGATTCGATCTTCTTACTCGATATCGTCATGTTCATAGAAGTGCAGGAAAAAATAAAAATCGAGAACACTCATATTAATCTCAAAAATTTCGACACCATAGATCGAATCTTAGCCTACATAAAAAGCGTCAAGCTGGGCACTAACTGAGAATCGTTCAAAGGTCGTCAAATTTTAATCTTGTTCAGGCTTCTCGACAGCCCTGACATGAATGTCATCGAAGAAACCGACCGTCTCGCCTTTAAGCTCGAAGCCGACCGTCCCCCGTATCTCTTTATCCCATTTAACTTTTGTCTTAGCCTTATCGCCGAAGTTAATCCCTATACAGCCCTCAAGCAAACTTATCTCAAGTCGCCCCCATTTGTCATCGTGCCAATTAACCTCAAAGCTTTCGATAATTTTTTCATCCGAACCATCCTTATAAATTATCATAGCCAAAGCCTTTCCGTCGGCTTTAGCTTTTTCGAATTGCAGCTTATAATATCTATCCTTGTCCTTTGCGCCAAAACAAACCGCAATGCCTTTTCCACTTGCCCCTGATAGATCCGCTTTCAATTTCAAATTCAGACTATAATCCGCCCACAGGTTTGGCTTATATAAAATAAACGCTTTACCATTATTAGCATTGCCCAGCAAAACATTCTCCGAAAAATTCATCTGGTCAACGGGATTTGTCACCATCCACTGGCCTGTAAACTCATCCCATTGGCTAAAATTGCCCTGATCGCACCCGTCAAACCCTTCATAAAATATATCCGAAAAAACAACCGAACTATCCCCAGGCCTGGTAGTTTGTGAATTAATAAAGAGTATTTTCTGTATTGCCACATGGTCACTATGATTAGAAACCATCATCCGGTGAGTCCCTTGTTCTAAATAAACATCAAATCCGCGCCCCCAATGCCACTGGTTATAGACAGGATCGTTTCCCAAAATTATTTTTTCATTATTATCTATCCTCACAAAAACTGTGTTCGAACATTCATCAAACCACAAGCTGTAAAACCAGACATAATACTTGCCGGCCTTAGGAATATAAAATTTGTACTCTGCCTGCCCGCCGGCCTCGCCTTTCCAGCCTCGCCCAACCTTAGGGCCGATGCGAAGTGCCTTTTCACCGGCATCACCGGCAATCGCGACTTCCATAGGCCAAACGATCGACATAGGCCTGGCAAGCTCAACGGCAACGCTAAATTCCTCACCGCTGTTAATACTCATTGCACTAAAGCAATAGATTGCCGCACAACACACACCAAATACTAACCACGCAATTTTCCTAAATTTCATCCTCTCGCCCCCATAGTTTTTCCACTGACCCGATCATTGCCAGTATCAAAACAAAAACGATTATAATGCCGTTATACATTAAACACCCGAAAACGTTCGCAACTGCTGCTGTTATTAATGCCGCCAGATTTGCCCCAGCCAATCTTTTAACCTCATCGCTGCCGTGGACGATTGCCCTCCAACTCTTCTTGCCGTAACTATAGAACATCCACCCTAAACACATCAGCCCGACAACGCCTATCTCCGCCCCGCAGGCAAGCCAACCGTTAAGATCAAAAGCCTTAAGCGTATTCAACTTAACCAATCGATAATAAAATTCACTTCGGTAGTCATTGATCGCCCCAGCTGCTGTGCCTGCGCCTGCTCTTTTTTCAAGCATATTCAATTCCGCCTGCCACTCAATATATCGCTGTCTGACATTTCCGCCGTCCGCCTCGGTCAGTTTAAAGTCCTTCGCAATTGAAAGCCCATCATTTTTTGCGGGCAATAAAAACAGCAAAACAACTGCCAGACCCACAAAGACAATAATGCCCAGTCTCGCTTTCGTATTTTTAATTACAACCGTTACCACCATCATCCCAGCCAAAATTGATGCCAACGCCCCAACAGTAGCACTTGATAAAACAGCACCTGCAACTATTACCGCTGCGAATAGCTTTTTCAGTATCCCCTCACCCCCAAACCAATATGCCCCACAAAGAGCTGCCATAGGCCCAACATAAGTTCCATATTTAAAAATATTGCCATGAAATCCAAGCCCGTTCGCAGGCCACCAGAATTTGGTTACTAAGGCTGTCCCAACACTTACCAAAACCGCGGCAGTAGTAAAATAATATATCCGTTTAATTGCCGGCATCGACTTACCCGAAAAACAAATCAGACTATAGCCGGCAACCATTATCGCTCCCAGCTTCATATTAAAACCGACAGACCTGCCGATATCTTTAGTAAATGCAATTGATAGCATACTGATAACCAAGTATCCCCACACACAAATACTCGGCATCGACGAAACAACTTTTTTCTTGTCTTTAAAAACCATCAAAGCCAATATGATCGCCCAGATAAACACCGCAGAGTTACTGAAATTAAATACCTGCCATATTTTGCTTTCCTCGCCAGGCCAAAAATGAAAAGCCGATCCCACTACGGCTATCCCAACCAGCACATTCGCGCAAGTATCAATATGCCTGTCCCTCAATTCTGCCGGATAGCTCATAACAGCCCACCCCTGGCAATTAAGCCAATCCCGACCGCAAGGCAGATCCCCCAAAACAATCTAACCTTCATCAGACTAAGCCCTGCCCACATGCAAACAAACAAAACAAAGCAGCCGCACACAGCCCCCATACTTTTCAGATCGTGCTCATATCCATATCCGTAAAACCCCTTCAATATAAAAAAAAGCGCAACCATATGAATAGCAATAATCCCCAAAACAATCCACCAGCCGACCAAAATTTCCCTGTATAGCTGCCGCTCATTGTCGGCCATAGTTTTCTTTTTTAAAAAAACTATCCCGCTCAAAAAAACAACTCCCAAAATCCCGTAACTTATATTCACCGACCACCACCAGGCTGAAATCGTAAAATATTTATCCGATACCAGGTTGACAAACACACAAGCCAGATAAAACAAAACAAGCTTTTGAATAACGACCAATTGGTATCTGTTTTTAAACGGGATAGCCGAGAAAACCGCTCCCAGTATCAATATTAACGGGTTCTCAATTGTTACATCCATTTTTTTCCTGCTCGTAATTTGTCTGTTTATTTTTTTTCTTCAGCACTAAAAGCGCAACTTCTTTCAGTTCCCTTATCCTTAAAAGCTGACAAGCTGTAACAAATGTTGACATAAAAACCGTCGATATAAGCAAAAGTTCCCAAACCGAATGCCGAAACGCAAACCAGCCTCCAGCTAACCAGCCCGCAACCCCAGCTGCTGCTGTTGCCGTTGCT
Organism: uncultured Pirellulales bacterium; assembly: GCA_964477135.1. Taxonomy (GTDB): domain Bacteria; phylum Planctomycetota; class Phycisphaerae; order Sedimentisphaerales; family Anaerobacaceae; genus JAGLTN01. The sequence goes on from CAYZEH010000009.1 coordinate 16,844, forward strand.
ATCTTTAAACAGAATCTAAAGATACCTCCATCCCCCCAACCGTTAAGTCTTCTCCTCATAAGCCATAGCAAAATCCCAACTTTGGCACTTTTGGAAACCACCAATGCCATTGCAATAGATAGATGTCCCATCGTCGGCAAAAACCACCACGCCAGCAGAATATCTGCGCCAACCGCAATAACCCCGATCACCACGGGCGTTTTGGTATCTTTCAAAGCAAAAAAACTGCACACCACTAGCGACTCAAGCGAAAACGTAGTAAGCCCGAAAGCATAAAACATAAAAGTTTCCGCCGTCGCCGCTGTAGATTGGCTGCAAAAATTACCCCTCTCAAAAAGTACCGAAATAATATCAGCCCTGAGCATTATCAACAATAAACTCATAGGCCATGCAAAACACACAATAAGCCTTAACGACTTCTCAAAAATCTTGGTGAAAAGCCTTTGGTTTTTCAACCCCGCCAGGTGACAAAGCTGTGAATAAACCACCGTCACCAAAGCCACAGGTCCCGCCAGCAAAATCGCGTCAATAAGTTTTTTAGAGTATCCCAGATATGCCAACCCGCCGTCAGGTAAAGTCGACCCTAACATATTATCAACAATGCCGCTGACATGCGAAGATATGACCCCGATCGCTATAGGCCCCATCAGAGCTAAAACCTGCCCAACCTCATTAATTTTCTTATCAAAGCCGGTCCGTAAAAGATATCTGCTCTCAGGCAGAAAATATAAGTGACACCCCAACAGCCCCAAAACGCCCGCGCTAACCACTATCGCCAGCGCATATACTCCCGCTATCGGCACAATTAATATAAGCCCAGCTGCTATGGAAAATTTCATCAATGCCCCAGGCCAAGCCGCCCGAATAAAAAACTTCCGCCCATTCAAAGCTGTCATAGTCACCATCGAAAGCCCCCAAACCATTGTCGCGGGCGCAAGCAATCGTATTAAATTGCCGGTTAGCATTTTTTTCTCATCAGAAAACCCCGGCACAAAAACATCTGCAACAACCCCAGGCCAGACTATCATAAATGCCGCTATAGCCCCAAGCAAACCCGCTGAAAAAAAAAATATCTTCCGAAAAAGCACCCCGCAGATATCACCGCCCTTATCAAGACTCCTCGAAAATATCGGCAACAACGATGGACGTATCAGCTCCTTAACAAGGTAAACGATTGAAAGCACAAAGCCCATCGAAGCAAAATAAATATCCGCAACCTGACCAGTGCCGAAAAAATGAGCGATAACAACTTTCTCCGCAAACCCGAAGACCTTGCTGAAAATATTAATACCCGCCAATGCGAAAACCGTTCCCAAAAGAATCTGTCCGCCTTTGCTATGGCTGTCATTCTTTGCGCTTTGCATGTTATAATTTTATCTTTCTGACAACCGATTCGTAAATTCTGCTAAGCCTATCTATCTGCTTTTCAACATTATGATTCCTCAAAAAATATTCATAAGCCCTGTCCCGCATCTGCTGCTGTTTTTCTTTGTCACTCAATATCGAATCTATCCCAGCAGCAATATGCTCAGCTTCATTTTCAACCAGCACACCTCTTGCCTCATCGAGTAGCTCAATATTACCAATAACCGAACTCGCCACAATTGCGCATCTGCTCCGCATCGCTTCAAGTATCACATAACTTTGTCCCTCAGCCTGTGAACAAAGCACCACGGCATCGCAGCTGCCGTAAAGCCGATCCATATCCCGCACCTGTCCCAGTAATAAAACTTTCTTGCTCAGATTTTTTTCCGTTATTGTTTTCTCTATCTGTCGGCGTAACTGTCCCTGGCCAGCGATAACAAAAACCACGTTTTTTGTTTTAGAAAGTTCCGCCGCCTCAATGAACCTTTCAAGGCCTTTATACCCCGTCAATCTGCAAACAGTAGCGACAACCCTGCAATTATCGTTAATCCCAAGCTGCTTTTTATAAGCTGTTTTTTCTGCGTCACTCAATTCAACTGTTCTTACATCAAGCCCGTTTTGCACCACCTCGCACTTGTCAGCTGATGCTATTTTATATTTTTCAGCAATCTCCTTTTGGCCCTTGCCCACTAAAACCAACTTTGTTGTGACAGCTGCCAATATTTTTTCTAAAACAAGATATAGTTGCCCACCAAAAAAACCTCCGCATCTGATAAAAGCAAAACAATGCGGGCTATGTATCCGCACTTTTATCCCCGTGATTAAAGCAGCAACCCTGCTCAAAGCACCCGCCTTGGAACAATGGCTATGCACAATATCGAATCTGTGTTTGCGGAATATTTTTAAGATTGCGACAAACGCCCGCACATCCGCTACAATTTTTATCTCCCGCTGCATATCAACAATATAAACCTTAATGCCGCTGCTCCTTAAATTTTCAATCTGCTCCTCGCTACCATCCTCAGCTCGCCCAAGCGAACATATAAACGTAACATCAAAGCCTCTCTCGACAAGCCGAATAAGCGTATTGTCTATATAAGTCGCAGCGCCGCCGGCAAAGCCTTCCAATACGTGAACTATCTTTATTTTCTCCGACATATCTTTCCTCCCTGAAATAACTCGATAAGCCTTTGGGCATTTTTGCGACTATCAAAATTCTCTCTCACAAACCGATAAGCATTGTCCGCCAGATACTTCCTAAGCTCCTCATCATCAACAAGACGCAAAATCGCATCCGCCAACTCCTGCACTTGCTCCGGGGCAACTACCAATCCCGTTTCCCCGTCTTTTACAACTTCTTTTATCGCCTCAAGGTTGCTGCCTGAAACCGCGCATCCGCTGGCAAAAGCCTCCAGCACCACATTAGCTATCCCGTCCCTGTCCCCGTCGCTGGCTATTACCGAAGCCGCCACCAAAATGTCAGCTTGCCCAATAGTCTCTAAAGTTTCCCGATGACTTTTCGCCCCAAAAAAACAAACATGCTTAGCAACGCCAAGCCTTACCACAAGCTCTTTTAATTTTCTCTCTTCATATCCGCTGCCGATTATCTCAGCCTTAACCGAAGGGCGGTTCTTCACCACTATTGCCATCGCTCTAATAAAATAATCGAACCCTTTTTTTCGCACCAACCTGCCGACTGCCAGTACCTTTAACTCACTCGTCCCGTTTTTCCTTTCCACATAACAATCCTCAACACCATGATAATTCAAATAAACTTTATCCTTTAGCTTCGCCCCCAATTTTCCCCGCAAATACCGTTGTCCGCTTGCCGTACAGCAAACAATAAATCTCGCTCTCTCAACCTTAACCCTCAAAGCACCACTTTCGACATAAATATCCCTGGCATGTGCCCCAATGCTGAAATCCACCCCTGCAAGTTTCGATACCGCCAATCCGATACAAGCAGGTCTGCTCAAAAAATAACTGTGAACGTGCTCGATTCTCTCCCCGATAACCTTCCTGCAAAAAAACACAACTGTATGAATATTCCGCGCCAGATACAGCCCATCGCCAGCCGATTCGGCAAACAACTGAAATACCAGATACCAGAACCTGAAAAAACACACAGGCTTCTTAATAAAAAAACTCAAAACCGAATAAACACCATCCGGAGAAAAAAACGTCGGCTTATAAAACACATTCCTTTGCTTTGTGCTCTTTCCGCCGTCATTTGCAAACACAAATATCTTTTGCCCCATCTCTCTCAAAGTTGCCATCTCCCTGGCTGCAAATGTCTCAGTCAAACACGGATATCTCCCAAGCACATACGCAATTTTCATATCAGCCATCTACCTTGCAACCTCCTTATATACCCTCAGCATTTTCTTTGCGCATCTATCCCAGTCAAATTTTCTCACCTGCCTCAAACCATTTAATCTCAATCTTTTTCTCAGATTCTTATTGTTTATAGTTGCAAATATCCCCTCTGCTATCATTTCAGCGTCGTGAGCTTCAACTGCGTAAAACGCATCATCAGAAATTTCCTCAAGTATTCCGGTTTTAGACGCCACCACACAACATCCGCAAGCCATTGCCTCCAGCGGACAAAACCCAAACCCTTCACATAGTGACACCGAAACAAACACATCCGCCATCTGATAGATCGAAGCCAGCATGTCCCTGTCTACATAACCAGTCAGAATAATGTCACCCTCATCAAAATCCTCCCGTATTTCCCGTCTCAAATTGCCGCTCTTCCAGCTTCTACCCCCAACGATCACCAGCTTGTGCCTAAGCCCTTTCTCTTTAAGTTTTTTATAAGCCTCAAGCAGTGTATCAATATTTTTTTTAGGTTCAATATTGCCCACGAACAGAATATATTTTCTCGGCAGATTATATTTAAGCACCGCTTGTTTCAAAGCCCACTTATCCGAATACTGCGTAAACATACTATCAACCCCAGGTCGAATCGTTTCTAACTTATCGTCATCAATTTTAAAATGTCTCATGATACTCTCGGCTGTAAGTTTAGAAACCGCGATAACTTTCTTCGCTTTCTTAGCCGAGACATGCATAAAAAGATTAAAGTAAACGGCATTGGCCGCAGTACAAAACTGCTTATGGTCGATCGCGATACTGTCATGCACTGTCAAAACCACAGGCACTTTACAACCAAACGCCGGGCATATATAAGCAGGGCAGTGCAGTACATCAAGGGCCATTTTCTTCGCCAGTCTCCCAAGTCTGAAATGCTCCCACAATATCCTTTTACATCTGTTATCAAGCCTGTCGCAATTGACGATCCGCAGATTCTCCGCCTTAATAAGATTCTTCTGAGCAACTCTGCTTTGATTCGTAAAAACAAAATATTCATTGCCGGCGTCAATCCTGAGCAGTGCATTGATAAGCCCAAGCGTATAATACTGCACCCCGGAAATAAACTCATCCGTAGTATGAAATGTAATACCGATTCTCATAATGCTTAAGCCAAGAGCCTTTCATAAATCTCCATAACCTTGTGACCAATTGTCTCGAACGAAAATTTCTCACAAACTTCTCTTCTCCCAGCCTGACCAAGCCTCCTCGCCAAATCCCTGTTACCTGCGATTTGCATCATTGCGCCGGCCAGTTCAACGGCATCTGCGTTCTCTACTAATATCCCCGTCACTTTGTCTGTGATGATTTCTGCGCATCCGCCGCTATCAAGGGCAACAACTGCTATCTCATGTCCCATAGCCTCAATAATAACCCTGCCGAAAGGCTCATTCTCCGCAGTATGGACAAGGCAATCGATTTGTCCCCAAACATCCTCCATGTCATTCTGCCAGCCGAGAAGTTTTAAACAGCCAGCTACCTCGCTGTCTTGTACCTGCTGCAAAAGTTGTTTTTTATACTTACCCTCTCTGCTAAAAACATCATCCCCGACAATACAAAACCGCACGTCCGATCGCTGCCGATAAACGATCTCCGCAGCCTCTATAAAAAGTCCCTGTCTCTTCCACCCGACAAATTGTCCTACATTACCAAAGCACATTTTTTCATTGATGAATTTCTTTCTGACTCTATCCTTTTGAGTTTTCACTCCGTTATAAATAACCTCAATTTTCTTTTTATCAGCGTCTTTCTTTATCAACCACCATCGGACCGCTTTGCTAACCGCTATCACACTATCCGCTGCCCAGCTGCTAAGCCTTATTGCTGCTCTGCTGCCCGCCATATCCCTGCAATGAAAGACAAACTTTGCACCGCTAAGTTTGCCAGCCAAAATACTCACCAGAGCAGCCTTTAAATTATTAGCATGTATTATCGCAGGCCTGGTCTTTTTAATTATTTTCCAGATTCGCCAACTTGTCTTAAAAAAATATAATCCCTTTCCAATGATCCCGATACCTCTTGCTATCTCGTTTATCACCCGGCATTCGATCCCCATCTGACTAAAATGTTTTTCAACTTCGCTACCTGCCGGGCAAATCGCAATAATCGAATATTGCTGTTTAACAACCTTTCCAAGCAGCAGCAAACTCTTCTCAGCACCGCCTACTTGCCCCTCAACGCAGATAAAACATACACATGCTCTATTAATCGCAAGCCTGTCTGAATGTTTTTTTTCTCTTTTTAAAACCATAGCTCCCCAAAAGCGACTCTCACATCCCATCTGTTGATAAAAAGATTAAAAAAAGTAAGATTGATAAAAAATTGATGAGCTATTATCATATCAGACGATAAACAATGAAAAAGAAAGTGGGTAAGGCATGAAATTCAGATCAATCGCTGTAATTATTATTCTATTGTTCACCACCTCATTTGCATTAGCTGAGCAATCTTTAGAAGACCTTATCACCTCAGCCAAAAACCAGGACCCAGCTTCGCAGTACAAACTCGGCAGCACCTATGCGAAAAACAAGGATTTCGTAGAAGCAATGAGATGGTACAAAAAAGCTGCCAACCTGGGCCATGCAGACGCACAGTTTATGCTCGGTACAATGTATGCCCAGGCAATAGAAGTCGAGCAGGATTTACCAAAAGCAATATACTGGCTGCGAAAAGCCATTCAGCAAAATCACGCACAAGCTCAGTTTCTCCTCGGCAATATGTATGCCGATGGCAAAGGAGTAGAACAGAACTTTACCCAGGCGATAGATTTATATATTAAATCCGCAAGGCAAGACCACGGGCCAGCCATATGTGCAATTGCCGGTATGTACGATCTCGGGATCGGCGTAAAGAAAGATTACACGCAGGCAGTAAAATGGTATCTAAAAGCTGCGAATTTAGGATACGCGACAGGCCAATATCTTCTCGCATGCAGTTACTATGGTGGTCAGGGAGTAAAACAAGACTATGCTCAGGCATTACTCTGGTACAAAAAAGCCGCTGAACAAGGCGATGCCGCCGCTCAATTTCTCGTTGGTAATATGTACGCTCAGGCTCAAGGCTGTAAACAGGATTTGAAAGAAGCATGCAAATGGTATCGAAGATCAGCAGACGCCGGTTACGCACTTGCTCAATATAACCTCGGTGCGAACTATGCTGCCGGCACAGGTGTCCCTCAGGACCACAGTGAGGCTGCCAAGCTATACTTAAAAGCAGCAATGCAGGCATACCCGCCTGCACAATCCGATCTTGGCGTAAACTATGCTTCTGGATGGGGAGTTGAAAAAGATTATCTGCAAGCGGTGAAATGGTTCCGAAAAGCCGCTGAATCCGGATACGAAAAAGCACAGTACAACCTCGGCTACATGTACGACCAAGGCAAGGGCGTTGTCACCGACCCGGAAGAAGCCGCCAGATGGTATCTAAAAGCCGCAAAACAGGGAAACACAAAAGCACAATTTCGCCTGGCGATTATGTACTACCAGGCAACAGGTCTGCCGAAAAATTACGTCGAAGCTTACAAATTCGCACTGCTCGCCGGTATCAATGGCTACGACGTCCAAAAACTAAAGCAGGACCTGAAATCACAAATGTCAAAAGACCAGATAAGAACCGCCCAAATAGCTGCGAAAAAACTAATCGACAAAATAGACAAAATCAAGCAACAGCAATAGAAATTAAACCAACTTATTTTTTCTTCTTAAAACCATACCGCCAAGCCCAAGCAGCAAAAGCGTTGCAGGTTCTGGGATAACATCACAATATTTGTAAAGAACGCACCCATTTTTGAATACGCCCGGCAGGACTCGAACCTGCGACCCCCGGTTTAGGAAACCGGTGCTCTATCCGCTGAGCTACGAGCGCGCAACTAAACCACATAATCTACAAACAATTTTTTAAAATGCAAGCAAATCAAAGCATATTTAGCAAAAATACGTATTCGTCCGCAAGCCCATCTTATCTCAATCACAGTTAACCACAAGCCTGAAACCTCTGTCCCCGCCTGCGCCATTGGCCTCTAACGGAAACCGCGAAAAAGTTCTGCAGCTCGTATGATAATTCCAGTAGCTGCCGCCTTTCATTATCATTTTATCGCCGATTTTACTGCTCGTCCATTCGCGCACGTTCCCGCTCATATCATAACAACCAACCGGGCTGGTGACATCAAAACTGCCCACCGCGATCGCCCCATATCCGCCCGGCACATCTTGGTCATAATAAACACTCGTACTGCAAGCAAACTTGTAAGGCCTAATCTCATCGGTCTGGATACCGTAAGCATAGAAGTGCTTTTTCTTACTATCCCATCCCGCGGCTTTTTCCCACTGCTGTTCCGTTGGCAGTGAATACTTCTTACCCGTCTTGCTGCTCATCCAGTCCGCATAAGCCTGGGCGGTGTAATAAGTCACAAACGTAACCGGGTAGTTTTCTTTCCCCGGTTCAGCCGAATATGTCACCTTGTCGTCAGCGTCTTTCTTTTCGATCTGCATCCTGCTATGGTAAGCCTTGCCAGCCTCGCCGCTACTATTTATATACTCACAAAACATCGCATTAGTAACTTCATGTTTTTGAATATAATATTTCTTCAGCTTATTTTTTTTGCCGTCACGATTAACATAAGCACCCTTCGGCACTTCAACAAGCTCACTGCAATCATTTTTAAACACAACTTTAGGCGTCTTACCCACAATTTTCTTTTTAGGCTCAGAACGATGCTTAAGGTTAATCTTCTCAGCCTTAACAACAGGTTCGATTATCCGTATCCCCGTCGCATCCGTATCGACCTCAAGGGCAACCAGCGTATCTATCGGCTGGTGATACTGCTTAGCAACCGTAATCTCAACTCCGTCATCATCCTGCACAAAACTGCATTTGCCGCCGGTCATCACTGTCGCATTGATAATCTTCGCAGACAGCGCACCAAGCTTAACCATTTCCCCATCAAATTCCGTAATATGCACATATATCTTATTGCCTTTGCAAGTGCTTACCCCGAATTTGCCTGGCTTAAAAGGTCCACCTCTCGTCGCATAAATACTCTCGCCATACTTCTTTAGCCAATCGCCCATCCTCTTAACAACAGCAACCTGCGTAGCCTCAAAACTCCCATCAGGCCTTGGTCCAATATTCAAAAGAAGGTTTCCATCACCGCCGGCAGTGCTAAGCAGAAGCTTCATACATTCTTCATAACTCTTAGTCTTATCATTACCGCCCCATGTCCACTGCGTCCCGATAGTAATACAGCTTTCCCAAGGCCGAGCTCTGTTAAATCCGCCCACAGACTGCTCAGGTGTTCCCATATTCCCACCAACGCCGAGCCGATTATTTATCAAAGCGTCCGGCTGCCATTGCTTAATCTTATCAACGATCTCCTGCGCATGCCAGTCTTCGGTTGTCCCCCTTAGCCCGTCAAACCAGAATATATCAACCTTCCCGTAATTTTTACAAAGCTCTTCCATCTGCCCATGAAAATACTCGATATATTTCGTATCATGGTTAGGCCCAAGATATTCCGGATGATGCCAGTCAGGGGGAGAATAATAAAGACCAAGTCCGATCCCGCCCTTATGACAGGCATCCGCCAGTTCCTTAACAATGTCACGCCCAAACGGACAATCTTTAGATGTGATTTTATAATCGGTATACTTAGAATCAAAATTCACAAACCCGTCATGATGCTTCGTTGTAAAAACGATGTACTTCATCCCCGCATCCTTTATCATCTGCACCCACTCATCTGCATTGAATTTTACCGGGTTGAATTCTTTATAAAGTAAGTCGTACTTTTCCGAAGGCACTCTTCCGCCCCACGTCGCATATTCCTCACCGGTTTTCGGCAAACCTCTGCTCCAGCTGATCTCCTTGCCCAATATACTGATAGGCCCCCAGTGAACAAACAACGCAAACTTAGCATCACGCCACCACTGCATAGTATCCTCACTGCTTGCCCAGACTTGGCCGCAAATACACATAACCAAAAGAACAATCAAAAAATTCTTAGCCTTCATGCATGTCTCCATATATCTAAACAATAATTACCACCACAATACACCCCACCCAGACAAAGTCAAACCCCAATCCCCACCGAAGCGACATAACAACAAATTTCACCCCAAAAATAACAAAACCAACCACACCAAAGGCATCCCCACTGCCAATTGGCAAATCAAATGTCTGCCATCTGCTTAGATACCTCATATCCAATTCTGCGTTTTTTCTTATAAAAAAGGTTTTTCCGTGTTTTTTGCGGTTTTAGCGGTGTTTGAGACATTTTTCAATGAAGGAATATAGAGGATGTTTGTTTTTTTATATTTTTTAATTAAAGAATTGATTAGTTTTTGTTATAATATGAAGTGTTAATAGCGAGGCGTCAAAATCGGTAGGTAGATAGTTGCTTTACAGTCAACTTGATTTTAATCGCGGGCCGTACCGAGACAATGAGTATATGTAGTAAATGAGATGATGTTCTCTTGACCTGCAAATAACTAAGTGAAATGTTTTAATATAATTTTCACTGGGTTTTGGATTTGGAGCTGAGTCTTAGGGTGTTTTCTTGTTGAATTTAAAAATTTTATATTTGAATGGAGGTTGTTATGAAAAAGTTACTGTTATATGTTTTACTCTTATCGTTAGTGATAGGTCTGTCAGGCTGCTATAGTTGCAGGACTTACCATAAGTTCTGGGGCGATGAGGTCCCCGATGGTGCTGCGGAAAAATTCGTATGGGACAAAGAATGCCGACCAATTTCTAAAGCTGAACCTAAGAAAGCTGAGCCCAAGAAAGCTGTCGAACAGAAAACGGACTGTGGCCCTTATCTTGTTACTACTTATCACCCCTGTAAAAGTAGTCCGGTTATTCGTGTAGACAAAGAAATGCCAAGAGAAGTTCAGGTTAATAAAACTTTCAACTACACGATTACTATAACCAATCTTACAAAATGTGTAATGACAGATATGACTGTAACTGAGAAGATGTCAGAAGGTTTTCAGTACAAGAGTTCATCTCCCCAGGGAAGACCAAGAGGCAGTGACATTGTCTGGTCAATTGACACCCTCGATGGCGGAGAAGTCATCGTACTTCAGGTCACCGGAGTAGCAGCTGATGTTAAATGTCTCAGAAACTGCACAACGATCACTTATGCTTTTGCTCTTTGCACTAATGTTTCAGTTGTTAAACCGAAATTAACATTATCAAAGACAGCTCCGGGCTCTGTTATGCTTTGTGACACAATTCCATATAAGTTCGTCGTTACAAATGCGGGCAGCGGTGTTGCTGAAAATGTTAAGATTACTGACAATTTGCCTGCTGGTTTGGAAACAGTTGACGGAGCAAAGAAGATTGTCTTTGATGCAGGCGATCTGTCTGCCGGTCAATCGAAAGAGTTCACTTCTATTGTTAAAGCTGACAAAACCGGCAAATATATCAATAAAGCATTTGCCACATCGACAAGTGACATTTCAGCACAATCACAAGCTGTAACTACATTTGTTCGTCAGCCTGTATTGTCAATAACAAAAACTGGTCCCAAGAAACAGTATATTGGCAAAGAGATGGTCTATAATATAGCAGTAACCAACCGAGGCGATGCTGATGCCGAAGATACTGTAGTAGTTGATACTCTTCCGGACGGCATAAAGTCGGTTAAAGTAAGTGCCGGAGCAACTGTTGCAAATGGTAAAGTTACCTGGAACATCGGTACTTTGCCGGTTAATACTACAAAGAAATTCACAGTTATATACACACCGGTAAAAGCTGCTAACTATGTTAATATGGCTCAAGCAACTGCCATCTGTGCCCAGGATGTTGCTGCCAAAGCCGCTACTAATGTTACAGGCATCGCGGCAATCTTACTTGAGGTTATAGATGTCAGTGACCCGGTTGAAATTGGCGAAAATGAAACATATGTGATTACCGCAACAAATCAGGGCTCTGCTCCGGATACCAATGTTACAATTATCTGTACATTGGAAGAGAACCAGACTTATGTCTCATCCTCCGGTGTGACAGTTGGAACATCTGTTGGCAATCTGATTAAGTTTGCGCCATTGAAAACATTACCTCCTAAGGCTAAAGCTACCTGGCGTGTAGTTGTTAAATCAGTCAAAGCCGGCGATGTCAGATTCAAAGTTTCAATGAATACTGATGAAATAGGCAGACCTGTCGAAGAAACAGAAGCCACACATTTGTATGAATAACAGTAGTATATTGTAGAACCCAAAGATGCCGAAGCTAATGCTTCGGCATCTTTTTTTATATGAAGAGTATTCCAGCGACAGCACCGAACCTATTTCCTCTGTTACCCCAGGCATCTCTCTCCTGTCATCCCGAGTGCGGACAAGCTGAGGGGGTCTATTAAAATCGCATCCTACCCTATTTCACACCATTCTATTACCCACCCAGGATGGTGGCTGGAAGTTTGCAGGACGATAACAGAAACGCTTCAGGATGTTGCATGAATACTTTTAGTATTTTTCGTTTTTACATTGATCGTTTTTATGTTATTGTCCGGTTATTCGAAATGAAAAAGGGGAAAAATGAGCAAGTCAAAAGTTTATAATCTGGAATTGCTGGCTTTGGTATTAGTGTTATGTTACACTGTTGGTGGCTGTAGAGTAAAGCAAGGTGAGGTATCTGCCATGGGTAAAAGTTTAATTGAAATTAACGAAAAGATAAATTCACTCGGTGGTGCTGAAAGCGGAGTTTATCCTGAGGCGGTTGTTGAATATTTTAAATACTATGGGCTGGACTTTGAAAATGACTTTGAAGGTCTGGAGCATCTTTTCGGCGAGTTTGAATCTGGTGATAATATGCTGGTCGGACATATTTATGAGCCGGCAGAATATAAAGCAACGGTTATTATAGCTCACGGATATTTCGATCATTGCGGTCAGTTGAATCATCTTATCAGACATCTGCTTAGTGGAGGTTTTGCGGTCGCGGCATTTGATTTGCCGGGCCATGGTCTTTCGGGAGGTGAAAGGGCGGCGGTAGATGATTTTGTACAATACCGCATGGCGTTGGTTGATTTTGCCGATGAGGTTAGAGGCAGGTTGGAGGGACCTGTTCATTTTGTTGGTCACAGCACCGGTGGGTCGGCTATGATCGATTATCTGCTTACAGGGAAAGAATCTGTTTTTGATAAGGTTATCCTGGCAGCACCTTTGGTACATTGCGCAGGGTGGAAGCTATCAAAAATCTCAAGCCAGGGCAAGTTTATGTTTGTCAAACAAGTGTCCAGGGTCTTTCGCAAGAATTCTTCTGATAAGGCTTTTCTGGATTTTATTAAGAACGAAGATCCGCTGCAAAGTAAGCAGTTGCCTTTGAAGTGGGTTGGGGCGTTGCATAGCTGGAATGAGAAAATTTCTGGGCTTGATAATTATGACGGGCGGTTAATGGTTTTGCAGGGGACGGCTGATTCAACGGTTGACTGGCGTTATAATATGAAATTTTTACGGGCCAAGTTCAGCGCAGTTGAGATAAACATGGTAAAAGGTGCTCGCCATGAATTATTTAATGAGTCGGCCTTGATGCGTGAGGATGTTTTCTTTCAGATAAGCAGTTATTTAAAGGATTAAGGCGGAGCTTTATCATGGATAAATCAAAAACAAAACATGGTGCGGGGTTTGGTTGGTTGAATGTCACTCGGTTTCTTTGTATTCTGCTTATGAGGTTTTGTTGCCGGATAAAGGTCGAGGGAATCGAAAATATTCCTACTGATAAGGGAGCACTTCTGGTCAGCAATCATGTTTCATGGGTAGATGCACTGCTTATCGCAGCTACTCAGCAGAGGCGAATCCGGTTTGTTATGGAGAAAAAGTTTTATAATAAGTGGTGGCTCAGACCTATAGCTAAGCTGACCAGGGCGATACCAATATCTGCTGACGATCCGCCGAAAAAGATAATTGCGTCACTAATGCAGGCAAGGCAGGCGATGGACGATGGCTATATGGTTTGTATCTTTGCAGAAGGGATGGTAACTCGCAACGGGATCATGGCGGAGTTTAAAGGCGGGTTTGAGCGGATAATGAAAGGCAGTGATCATAGTATTATCCCGGTATATCTCGGAGGAGTGTGGGACAGCATATTCAGCTATTCGGGCGGGAAGGTACTGTCAACCTGGCCTAAGCAATTTCCTTATCCGGTTTCGGTTCATTTTGGTAGGCCTTTGCCGGCGGATACATCAGTTTCGCAGATAAGACAGAAAGTTACAGAGCTTTCATGTGAATATTTTAATAGTTTGAAGTCACCTAAGCGTTCGCTGGTGCGTGAATTTGTAAAAACTGCGAGAAAGAACTGGAGAAGACACAGCATTTCTGATTCAACGGGACAGAAGTTGAATTATGGACAAACACTTGTCAAAACAGTCGCCGTTGCTAA
>CAYZEH010000010.1:0-13223 GCA_964477135.1 uncultured Pirellulales bacterium
ATCAGCGTCTTCTACAGTCAAATCGCCGTAAATCACGCGGTAAGTTTCGCTTCCTTCGGGTTTATATCTGAATATTATGCTCATAGCATCATTAATGGTAACTCCCTTACCGGTGTATTGCCAATCGCTGTCCGGAGCGAGATTTTGAATAAACAGCAAACCTTTTGTAATTTGAAGGGATGCTGCTAATTTTCCCTTTTCCGTCATCCCAAGCTCTTCATTTCTCTTGTTGATTACTTCCGCTTGTGAGATCAACAGGTCCCCATTAAGTCCATCCGGAAAATGTCCATCTGGGTAAATATCTGCCCAGATATTCAAAGCCCCTATCAAATCCTGCTCAGTCAGACTTGTAAAATCAACAGCCAATGGTTCAAGTGTATATCCTTGAGGCACATCCATGCTGAGGGCTAATTCTTCAACTGGAATATTGAACTTAAAATTCCTCATTTCCAAAGTTGTTTGTCCCAGGGTTTTGTCATAGATTATCAACGCCAGCAAAGCATCCTCAACATCCGTCCATATCTTAAGGTCAATGCTGTCGTTGTAGATATGCAGTCCATCCGTTGGTCTATCACTTATAATTCTTGTACCAAGAACTGCTACCTTTGTATTGGGGGATAGTTTTAAAATCTCAATTTTATCTCTTAGATATTGAAAATAATTAGTGGAGTAATTTGCTATATTACCAGATTCAGTAAAATAAGCAGTTTTTTTAATGCTGTTTAATATCAGAATATGACCGGTACCATAGTCAGTTATCTGTTCCAAGCCATTTCCAAGAATTTGCTTACGATATTGACCTCCCACTATGTTTTTTATAACAGGCCCGCCCCCCAGGGCAACGTCAAATGCGGCAGTTTCTGCATTTAAAATATCATCAGCCACCCGGGTCCAGACAACATTTGCTTCTGCTGTCGAGTTGCCTAACAGATGGATTCCTAAGATAAGTGCGATTGCTATACTTGCCGCGGCAATGTATTTAACCAGATTTCTTCTTAAATGCTTTATTGATACAGTAAGATTTGCAACTGGGCTGTAATTGGTTGATTGTGATTTTTCTATGTAGATTTGTTCTAAAACTTTTTCTTCCAGAAAGACATTCTCAGATACCTCTCCACCTCTGAAGATTAGCCTCTCGCGAAGCTTCGTTATCTCATTTGCCTGGAATTCACATTCCTGGCATATATTTATATGCTCTTCGACAGCAAATCCCTCTTGCTCATCCAACAGCCCTTCGACATAACAGACCAGATTTTCTTTACATATTTCACAATTCATAATTATGTATCCTCTTGTTTTCCGCTCATTCCTCAACTATCTTTTTACTGAGCAATTCCCGTAAATTCTTATAAGCCCTCGATAAATTTTTAGTCACAGTTCCTAATGGCATCCCAAGCTTCTGAGCAACCTCCAAACATGACAAACCACCGTAGTATCTCAACAGCAAAACCTTTCGCTGAGATTCAGGGAGCTTGGCAATTGTTTTTTCAAGCTCATAGTCGTTCTCCCTGCCTTTAGGGCCCATTTCTCCCTCTTCCGGCAACTCTGCCATGGTATTAAACTTTTTCTTATCCCTCAAATACTCTTTAACAACATTGTTTGCTATAGAAATTAACCATGAAAAATAACTGCCGGGTTTCTCCAATTCAGGCAACTTAAAGTAAGCCCTTACCAAAGACTCCTGAGCCACCTCCTCGGCAGCATCCATGCGACCCAACCTCCCGGCCAGGTGCCCCAGCAGTACAGTTTCATAACGCCTAACAAGGTGACGATAATCGTCCACATGACCCCGAAGACACCGCCTAACATAGTACTCATCTTTCCGAGCCATCAACACACCAACGTCCTTTTTATGATTCGAATCTCTATTTAATAGTGACAGTTCTCACGGATTTGCGACAGTAAAACCAAAAATTTTTAAAATTATACTAAAAAAACAGGCCAACCTTAGCATAAAGTTAGCCTGTAAAAGTGCTTATGTCAAAACAAATTTTATTTTGCGGAGGCCTCTAATTCGCTTAATTCTTGAAATGACATATCTTCAATGGCCAGGTCGCCGAATATTACCCTGTACTTATTATCAGATATTTTCCATCTCATCAGCACAGCATCGCTATCACCAACTGCGACATTTTTCCCATAGTATGCCGGTTCTTTACCCTTTTTGACAAGATCTGCGTAAAACATACATATTGCTTGTGCTTTCATAAGCCTTTCCATGTCTTCATTACTAAGCTCGGGGTTATTCGGGTCAACATTTTTTCTAATATTTTCAGCCAGTTCTTTCATCGCTACTACTATTGCCATCTCCTCAGGATATTTGCCCAACATATCTGCACAAATCCTAAGCCCCTCAACCGCTGCTTTACCATCATCGCCTGGAATTTCCACTTCTGCCATCATTTCATAATCTGCTGGAATATTAGGCTCCAGCTCCGCAAGGTTCAGCTCCACATTCCACTGAAAATCATCCATAACCATATCAATCAATATAGAATTTTCACCGGCAGCGTTAATTTTCATCATTACAGGAAGATCACTTTCGACATCAACCCAAAGCTCAGCTTCAACGTCGCTGAACACACCCGCGAATACATTCGGATCAGTAACCATAATTCCTTCTGCCTGAATCCCGTTAATATCAGATATCCCAAGCTCGGTAAAACCATATATCATAAAATCTTTGATCATTTCCCGCGGATTATTTTCCAACTGGTATTCTCGAAATTGCTCATCATTCATTTGCATTTTAATATATTTCTTCTGGTCATGGATTACGGAAAGTATTGCTTTTGTCCGCGGATTTATATAAGTTGTTGATATGAGCTTGTCTTTTATGTAAGCATCAGCTCGCTCGCCGTGCTCAAGGCTGTTATACGCGAGCATTTCTATTTCCACGCCTTCGCCTTCTGGTACATTAGGAACATTTGCCATTGTCATTCTTATTCGGTAGGTAAAGGTATCAATCTTCATTACCCGCTCCGCCAGAGATGCCCACGCCGTACTACTCCCATCGATCGAACCGCCGAAGTGGCTTATCCCTGCTAATACCGCGATAATAATTACTGCCGCAACTGCTAATTTTGTTACTTTGTTCTTCATAATATTTCTCCCTTTTATTAGCCAACTTCCATGTAGCGGCACTTTAGTCGCTTGAGAACTTAGCATTGAATATTCTTTACCGTATTTTTGTTTCCATTTTTCAACATCGAATTCGATGTTCTCCTCGCTGATCGCACGAGCTATCATCTCATCGAGTTTTTTGCTATCTTTACCACTTTTCATTTTCTTGCCTCAGCAAAATTATTGCCATTTAATTGTATCGCTATTTTTTTCTTTATCCTTCTTAACCTGCCGTTTATTGCCTGAATGCTTATGCCAAGCACATTCGATATCTGGTCGTAAGATTTTTCATTATAAAACCTTAGAAAAATCAATTCTCTATCTGCCGGTTTAAGTTTGGCTATTGCCTGTTTGATCTGAGAGAAGTCTCGGTCATCCGTTTCCGGCTTTGCCTCTAATGTCGGAAAATCCTCAAAATAGCGGATTCGATTATGCCTGCGGGCGATATCTATAGCAGCATTTCTGCAGATTGCTGCCAGCCAACTGCCGAATTTATGCTTTTTCGTAAGCCCGGAAAACTTACCACAGGCATTGGCAAACCCCTGTTGGGCAGCATCTTCGGCAAGATGCTTGTCTGCCAAGACTGCCTGCGCTACAGCAACCATAGCAGGATAGTACCTCCGGCATAACGTGGAAAAACTTTCTCCATTGCCGGCAAGAATGTCCTTTACTAAATCTGAATCCGTTTTTTCGTCCACCAGTATCCTTTTAAAAACTCATAGCCTTTTCCGTGGTACTTGGCTTTTCATTAATATAGACTGATTATATAACCAAAATGGGCGCAAAAAAATATTTTTCCAGATATTATTTAACAAAAAAGGCCGTTCTTTTCTCAAAGAACGGCCTATCGTTAATAAAATTAGTTTTAGTTTCAGTTTTTACCGCAGCAGGATTTTGGGATCCTGAATGGACACGATTTTACTTTTTCCTCGGCGTTTTTGGCAGCGCAGCAGACTTTTGTGCAATTCGCCAGGCAGGCTTTAACCTCATTTTTAGCCTTAAGACATAGTTTTGCATAGTCAGCTGGACAGGTTTTGACCCCCTGGCTGATTGCAGTTGATCCCTGATCTAATACAGTTTTTTTCTCAACAGGTTTTTCCCCTGAAGCGATAGCTATCAAAGCAACGACCCCCAATATCACAGCTGCCAGCAAACCAACAACCATTATTTGATGCTTTTTTACAGATTCCATTTTTAATATTCTCCAAAAATTAAATTCATCTATTACATAATACTATTTTAGTGGGAATTAAGTTCATTTCAGTGCAAATTTTAATCAGGAAATTTTTATATGACCTTGGGGAGTTTTGCCAGAAAAAAACACCAATTAGCCCTGCATTTATTAAAAACAGCTGAAAAGCTTTGACGCCATCAAAAAACCATATTATACTGATTCGCTAAGTATTGCTTTATGATATTAGGTGTTTTCACGGAGAATAGAATGAAAAACAGCAAAATTATCGCTGAAGGTATAACTTTTGATGATGTCCTGTTGATACCGGCAAAAAGTGATTTTATCCCGAGTCAAGCCGACACAAAAACACGCCTGACTAACAATATTGATATAAATATTCCAATCATTTCTGCTGCGATGGACACCGTAACAGAATCTGCGCTGGCGATCGCGCTGGCACAGGAGGGCGGAATTGGAATTATTCATAAAAATCTCTCTATAGAAGAGCAGAAATTAGAAGTCGCAAAAGTAAAACGCAGCGAAAACGGTGTAATACTTGACCCGGTTACTCTTAACGCTGATCAGCCTGTTTTAAAAGCAAGGCAGCTAATGGCTGAACACAATGTTTCAGGTGTACCAATTGTTAATGGTAAAAAACTTGTTGGCATACTCACCAGAAGGGACCTCAAGTTTCTCCAGGATGACGAAGTAAAAATAAGCGAAGTGATGACAAAAAACAATCTTATCACCGCCCCAGCCGGCACTACTTTAGAGCAGGCGAAAGGAATCCTCCAAAAGCACCGAGTTGAAAAGCTGCTGCTGGTTGATGACAGTGGCGACCTTGCGGGCCTTATTACCATGAGAGATATCGACCGCGTTCAGCAGTACCCGATGTCTGCCCGTGACGAGAGAGGCAGGCTACGCGTTGGTGCAGCTACCGGCGTTGGTGATTACGAAAGAATAAAAGCGCTGATCGATGCCGAAGTCGATGTTCTTGTCGTTGATACTGCTCATGGCCATTCACAAAATGTTATTGAAACTTTAAAAACTATAAAGAAAAAATATGATATTGACGTGATAGCGGGCAATATCGCTACCGCCGAAGCTGCCGAAGATCTGATCAAAGCCGGTGCAAATGCTGTTAAAGTCGGCATAGGCCCAGGTGCAATTTGCACAACAAGGATTATCTCCGGCGTTGGTGTCCCTCAGGTCACCGCGATAGTGGATGTAGCTAAAGTTGCGGACAAATATGGTATCCCTGTCATCGCTGATGGTGGCATTAAGCAATCAGGTGAGATAACCAAGGCTATTGCAGCCGGTGCTTCAACCGTAATGCTCGGTTCATTGTTCGCAGGGCTAAAGGAAAGCCCGGGACAATTAGTGATTTACAAAGGCAGGCAGTTCAAAGAATATCGTGGTATGGGTTCACTCGGTGCGATGGTAAAAGGCTCAGCCGACAGATATGGACAAAAGAGCACAAGTGAAAGAGATAAACTTGTCCCCGAAGGCGTCGAAGGAAGAGTCCCTTACCGTGGAACGCTCAGTGAATTCGTATATCAGTTGGTAGGGGGCCTGCGAGCAGGAATGGGCTATTGCGGAACTGAGAACATTGAAAGCCTTAGAAAAAACGCACGGTTTTGCAGGGTTTCATCTGCTTCTGTAAGTGAATCACACCCACATGATATACAAATAACACAGGAAGCTCCTAACTATTCTACCATAGAGCTAAAGAGCTGATGTTTAGTCAATTGTAAATAACAAGAAGTACGAAAAGGATTTTTTATGTCCCGTGAGACAATCGCTATCCTCGATTTTGGCAGTCAGTATGTTCAGCTTATTGCGAGAAAAGTAAGAGAACTTAATGTTTATTCACTTATTTGCCCGGCTTCGACCTCAGCTAAGAAGCTAAAGGAAATGAACGTTAAAGGCGTTATCTTCTCCGGCGGACCAGCCAGTGTATATACTGACAATGCACCGAAATGTGATGAAAAGATACTCGAAATGTCTGTCCCTGTACTAGGTATTTGTTACGGCATGCAGCTTGGAAGTCAAATACTCGGTGCCAGGATTATCTCCGCTGAAAAAAGAGAATACGGCAGGACTGATCTTTCCGTGCTCGACAAAAGCGATTTGCTTGCCAATGTCCCGGATTCAATAATTGCCTGGGCAAGCCACGGCGACCAGGTCGGCAACATGGATGAGAATTTTATCCGACTTGCCACCACACCTACATGTCCCTACGCAGCGGTTAAACATAAAGAAAAACCATTCTACGGTGTACAGTTTCACCCGGAAGTTTCACATACGCCTAAGGGAATCCAAATACTAAAAAACTTCCTTTATGACATTTGCGGATGTAGCGGCAACTGGAAAATGAGCGATTTTGTTGAGGAAACTATAAAAGCAGTAAAAAAACAAGTTGGTAAATCAACTGTAATCTGCGGCCTGAGTGGAGGTGTTGATTCTTCTGTCGTTGCATCCTTGCTTCACAAAGCTATCGGCGACCAGTTGGTATGTATCTTTGTTGACAATGGTTTGCTCAGGAAGGGCGAAAGACAATCTGTTGAGGCTACCTTTAAAGACCATTTCCACATTGATCTTCGAGTTGTTGATTGGTCAAAGCAGTTCCTGACAGCTTTAAAAGGTGTCACCGACCCTCAGAAAAAAAGAAAGATCATCGGCGCAGAGTTCATAGAAGCCTTCAAAGCAGAAGCCGCCAAAATATCCGACGTCAAATTTCTTGCACAGGGCACGCTTTATCCGGATGTTATTGAATCAGGCTCAAAAGACGGCAACCCTGCCGCTAATATTAAACTACACCACAATGTAGGCGGTCTGCCGGAACAGCTCGGTTTTGAACTGGTTGAGCCTTTACGCGATTTGTTCAAAGATGAAGTTCGCCGGGTAGGTGAATACCTTGGTTTGCCGGAGAATATGGTCTGGAGACATCCATTCCCAGGCCCGGGTCTGGCGGTAAGAATCATCGGCGAAATAACCGAACCAAGACTTCATGTCTTAAGAGAATCAGATGAGATACTCATTGACGAAATTAAAACTGCCGGTCTTTACAGACAGATATCACAGGCTTTAACAGTGCTTTTGCCCGTCTCTACCGTTGGCGTTATGGGCGATGAAAGAAGTTATGAAAATGTTATCGCTGTCCGCGCGGTCGAAACGGTTGACTTTATGACAGCTGATTTTTCCCATATACCTTATGAAGTCTTGAGTACAATATCGAGCAGGATAATAAACGAGGTCAGAGGAGTAAACAGGGTGGTTTACGATATTTCATCGAAGCCGCCCGCCACAATAGAATGGGAATAAAAACATGAATGGATTTATTGTCTAAAATCGGAGAGTTTCAGGGATGAAACATTTTTACAGAAATGCGGTTTTGTTTAGACTGTTTTGTCTTTTTGCGATTACTTTTTCAACTTCTTTCGTATCTGCCGGCGAATCTTCATTAAAGATTCCCGTTCCCACCTGGCTCGACTTTGCCAGAGATGACCTTGGAAATTGGCCTGACAGAATCATCGATGACACAAAGTCTTCTTTTTTTGATAATAACAATTTGCTTCTGCTTTTGATGGCTGGTGGTGGTTCAATCGTGTTGCATAGCAGCCGTGCCGATAAAAACATTGCTGAAAATATGGACAGACATCGTGCTTTCCGCAGCAAGGGTGTAGATAAGTTCATCGATATTGCCGGAAACCCCGGAATTCATTTCGCCGCTACCGGTATCTGGTATGTCGTAAGTGCGCATAAAGGTGACCAGCTAAACAAAGACAGAGCGTGGACAATGATGACAGCACTTTCAATTACAGGGCTGACCACTATGGCTTTGAAAGGCATTGTTCACAATGATACACCTAACGGCAAAAATTTCGCCTGGCCAAGTGGCCATACGTCGAGTTCCTTTACCGTTGCGGCTGTTTTGCATGAATTCTATGGCCCGGAAGTCGGCATTCCTGCTTACTGCGGTGCTTCTGTCGTTGCATGGCGAATGATGGATTCAGGCGACCACTGGGCAAGCGACGTACTCTTCGGCGCAGTACTTGGTTGGGTTGTAGGCCATACTGTTGCGGGCAAACAAAAACAACTTGAGATCGCAGGATTTAAAGTAGAGCCTTTCTTTGGTGGCTTAGGCGATGACGGCGGTACGGGAATATGCCTGACAAAAAGATTCTAACAAAATTTGAATGAATAATTATCTTTTCTGTTAACAGGAGTTTCTCTATGAAAAAGTTTTTCGCAATTATAATGTTACTATCGTTTTTGCTCATAGCAGGTTGCAATGAGTTGCCTCAAAGTGATGTTGCTGTAACCGACCTTCGTTGTGAATATCTCACCAATCCTGTTGGGATAGATGTAATTCAACCCAGACTTAGTTGGAAACTGCAATCAAATAAACATGGACAAAAACAAACCGCATATCAGGTTCTTGTCGCTTCTTCGCAGCAACTCCTCGATACCAACAAAGCGGACATCTTTGATACCGGCAAGGTAAAATCTGACAATACAGTCAACATTCAATACGAAGGCCAAAAACTCATCTCAGGGCAAAAGTGCTTCTGGAAAGCCCGCTCCTGGGACAAAGACAACAAACCCACCAAATTCAGCCAAACCGCTCAATGGTCAATGGGGCTTTTAAATTCCGCCGACTGGAAAGGCCAATGGATATCTTATACCCCAGCCGAAGCCGATCTCAATGACAGTAAATACAAGCCTTATAAAAATGTACCACTGCCATGGATAAGAAAAGAATTTACTCTCGAAGATAATCCCAAACAGGCATTTGTATACGTTACTTCTTTTGGTTATCACGAGCTTTACATCAATGGCGAAAAAGTCACCACCGACCCGTTAGCCCCCGCTTTTACTCAATATGACAAACGAGTTTTATATAACACCTATGATGTTACCAAATATCTCAGGAAGGGCGATAACTGTGTTGGTCTTTGGCTCGGCTATGGTTGGTTCAGAAAAGGCGTTATGGGCGTCTTCCACAAAACCCCCATTGTAAAACTTCAGCTTAATGCTGCTTTGCACAATAACAAAGATTTTAGCCTTGCTACCGACAAAAGCTGGAAATGGCACAAAAGCTCAACGACCCTTGTCGAGGTTCATTATAACAAAAAAGGACGTTCAAGTGCCGAAAGTCAGGACGGTAGATTAATAAACAACGACTGGTCAAAGCCTGTTACAACTCTCACCGACTGGAAAAACGTTGACATTGTCACTATCCCCACCAATATAAAAATCTCCGCGCAAATGTGTAATACAAATAAAATATTTTGGCCTGTCATACCCGTATCTATCGAGAAAAAAGATCAAGGCAAATACTGGGTTGATATGGGCAAAAGCTTTACCGGTTTTCTCCAGGTAAAGCTGAAAGGCAAAGTTGGTGACAAAATAAAAATACGCTACCTCGAACAGGAACTCGGTCACAAAGATAAGCGTTTCAATGACTATGGCTATTGGGATCAATACATTATAGGCTCAGATAAAACCGAAACTTTCAGGAACCGCTTTGATTTCCGCGCTTTTCGTTATGTTGAAATTACAGGCCTTGATTACCAGCCCAGCCTTGATGATATCACAGGGCTTTTCGTAAGAACAAATTATAAAAGCGCCTCCGCATTTAAATGTTCAAATCAACTGCTCAATGACATTTTTAATACCACTAAATATACCTACGAATGTCTCACTATGGGAGGTGTCATAGTTGATTGCCCCCATCGTGAAAGACTTGGTTACGGCGGCGACGGTCAATCATCAATGGTTACAGGGATAACAAACTTTGACGTATCTGCCTTTTATACAAAATGGCTTATGAATTGGCGTGACAGCCAGCACGAAGATACCGGAGACGTTCCGCACACCTGTCCGCCTACACTTGATGGCGGCGGACCCGGTTGGAGTGGAATATGTCTTACATTGCCCTGGGAAATGTACCTGCGATATGGCGATAAACAGATACTTGAAAAATCATACTCGTCATTTACAAGATGGCTTGATTATGTAGACACAAAAAGAAAAAACAATATACTCGAATTTTACCCCGGTCTTGCCCCATCCGAAGAATGGGGATTCTTAGGTGACTGGGTTGCTCCTGACCAGCTTTGGCCGGTCGGTAATCCAATCCAGCTGAAACGAAATCGTTTTTTCAATAACTGCTACATGCTTTATTGTGTAAAACGTGCCGCCCGGATATCAGAAATTCTCGGCAAAAAACAAGATGCTGAAAAATACACCGACCAGATAGAAGTACTAAAAAAAGCTCTTCACAAAGAATTCTACGACAAAGAAGCACAAACCTACATATTTGATGACCAGGTCTATCTGACCATGCCATTGTATACCGGCATCGTACCAGATAATATGAAAGAGCGTATTTTCAAACGTCTTGAAGACACCATAATCGTCAAACACAAAGGGCACCTCAACGCGGGAATGCTCGGAATGTTTTTTATGTTAAGATTTCTCAATGAGCAGGACAGAAACGACCTTGCTTATGAAATGATCAATAAAGATACATATCCAGGCTATGGCTATATGCTAAAGTCAGGCTCAACAACAATTACAGAGAACTGGGGCATGGGCGCATCCCAGATACATAACTGCTATCTGGCCGTAGGTTCATGGTTCATCGAAGGCGTAGGCGGAATTACACCAGACGAAAAAAATCCAGGTTATAAACATTTCATGATCAATACTCCGGTAATTGATGACCTCAAATGGGCTAAGACCAGCTACGATTCAATTCAAGGCCGAATCACTACAGACTGGAAAATTCAGCAGGGCAAATGGCATCTGAATCTAACCGTTCCACCCAATACTACCGCAACCGTCTATGTGCCCGGCAATAATATATCTGTTGAACCCAAAGCCAAAATGCTCAAAAAGCAAAACAAAAGAACATTGTTTCTCGCAGAACCGGGTCAATATCAGTTCGTTGCTGATATTGCTGAATAAAATCGTAAAGTATTTCTCAAACTGTTGTTTTATTGATACTAAGAGTAAATTAACTTGAAAACTCTTCTCTTTGCGGTAGAATAATCGACGGCGTAAAAGTTGTTTTTTGATTATTTGGTGATAAAAATGGAAGATTTTAAAATTGAACCAGCACAGAGAATTAAACGTCTGCCCCCTTATTTGTTTGGTCGCCTTAATGCGTTAAAGCTTACCAAACGACAGGCCGGCGCCGATATTATAGACCTGGGAATGGGCAATCCTTCTGACCCCGCTCCGCAAATTGTAGTTGATAAGCTTTGCGAAGCTGCCAATGATCCGAGAAATCACCGCTACAGTGCGGTTAAAGGCATAAAAAACCTGCGAAAAGAAGTAGCTATAAAGTATGAGCGAAACTGGAACGTCTCACTTGACCCCGATAAGGAAGTGCTTGCCTGCATAGGTTCAAAAGAAGGGTTTAGTCATCTTTGCCTTGCAATGATGGGCCCCGGCGATACCGCTATCGTCCCTGACCCCTCTTTTCCTATTCACAATTATTCCGTTACCCTGGCTGGGGGAAATGTAATTACCGTTCCTCTCGGCTGCGATGAAAAATTCTTAAATACCATCGCAGAGGTGTGTGAGCATACATATCCATCACCTAAAGTATTGATCCTGAATTATCCTCATAACCCGACCGCTATGACTGTCGACGAAGGCTTTTTTGAAATGGTTGTCGATATCGCCAAGAAGTTCAAAATCGTTGTTATTCATGATTTTGCCTATGGCGAAACCTGTTTTGATGGATACAAAGCTCCAAGCTTTTTGTCCGTTAAAGGTGCAAAAGATGTCGGTGTTGAGCTGATAACAATGAGTAAGCCCTATAATATGGCTGGCTTCAGAATAGGCTTTGCCGTCGGTAATAAAGATATGATCGACTACCTCTACACCATAAAAGGCTATTATGACTACGGTATTTTCCAGGCTCTGCAAATCGCCGGTATTATCGCTATGAGGCATTGTGAGGACAATATTACAGCCCAAAACCTGATTTATCAATCAAGAAGGGATGTTCTCTGTGAAGGTCTCACTAAAATAGGCTGGGAAGTCGAAAAACCACGCGCCTCGATGTTCGTATGGGCAAAGGTCCCAAAAGAACACTCAAAAGGCAAAGGCAGTATCGATTATGCAATGGAGCTTATGGAGCATGCTGAAGTTTCAATGGCGCCGGGTAGAGGATTTGGTGAAAACGGCGAAGATTACATGAGAATTGCCTTGGTGGAAAACGAACAAAGGCTTCGCCAGGCCATCAGAAATATCAGCAGATACTTACGCGAAAAGCCAATCAGAAAAACTAAAATATACTGATCCCAATTGAATTTCTCCGTTTATCCGCGGGTATCCCGATGTATATCGGGATACTACCCTTAAAGGTATATAAAGCAAAACCCTACTGATCAGATTATTTGTATTACAAAAAAAACGGCTTGCGAATTTTTTTTTTTGCAAATTGTTTTTCCTATAATAAACAGGCTTTAATTTGTTTATTAACGGTTTTGACACTTATTTTGTTACTTTCAAATCGGTTAAAAAAGAAGTTTTGAAAAAAAACACTTGACCTTTTGTTTGAAATATGATTTAATAGCACTATCAGCTTGGGGGCTGAAAAGGAAAACTCATTAGGTAGTGGTAAATAGGATTTTTTGCTGACGTTTTTTGTCATTGCAATTCATTAATATAGGGTAGAGAGTAGTGGCTGTATTTTGCCATGACTTGCGCAAGGCTTGCCGTCTTTCGGCTGCTTTGTAATTGTGGTTTTAATATGGCCGGCGAGAGAAACAAGAGGAAGATCCAGAGTAGAGAGCTTAGAGACGGTGCGCAGATTTTGCGCGCTTAAAAAAGTGAATAACGTATGGGTTCTGTTACTTATACGAATTTAATAGATCTTTATTTTTTGGATTTGTGCTGGAAACAG
>CAYZEH010000010.1:13323-28070 GCA_964477135.1 uncultured Pirellulales bacterium
TCAATGCAGTTTGGTGAAGGCCCTAACAACACTGATGCACGCATCACGGTTAATGGTAACACAATTTCTGGGACTAGTTTTGTTGGTCTGGGTGGACTTATTGCTGGTACTAATGTAACACTTTTTGTTGTCCCTACAGGTATCAATACCGGAGCTTTATTCTTTATGGGTGATATTGCAAGTTTTGTTATCGGCGGTGAAGACATCTATATCGACAATATCGTTGCTTCACAAATACCTGAGCCGGCAACTTTGGCTCTGCTTGGTTTAGGCGGTTTGGCTTTAAGAAGAAAAAAACGAGCAGCATAATGCTCGAATGGAGTGACATATAAAAAAAGTAGAGGAAAAAGTAAAAGAGTTTTTTTAGAAAGGTTGGGTAGAAAATATGAAAAGCAAAAAAGTAATCTGGTTATCTTTATTGATAACAGCACTGATGCTCGTATCGCAGGCTTCAGCAACACTTTATGAGGATGCGTATCTACCAGAAAGCGCACTTTACAGTGGATATACGTACTATGGTGAAGAGGTTGAAACTACTGACGGTACAAGTTATATGCAAGGTCGGATCGATTTTGCTGTCTATGATACCCAAGCTGAAAACGAATGGGCAGGTGCCGGTTTTGATAATCCCGGTAGCGGTCAGTATGTTTACGCATATCAGATTTTTAATGACTACGAAGGATATAGTGAAGTTCCTGTCGAATCCTTTTCAATCTTTGGTCTTGATGGTGCTGAGATCTCTATAGATCAAACCAGCATAAGAGCTGTAGAAGATGATCTGGCCGATAATTATCAGATAGATTATGATGAACAGGTAGCAACATCCTTTACTGACAACACAACTGTCACATGGGATTTTTCTTATGCAGGTATTGACTGCATAATTGAAGTAGGTGAACATTCTTTCTACCTTATCTTTAGTAGTGATGCTAGTTGGACAAAAGGCGATTATAGCTTGGAAGCTTATGATCCGGATGTTCCCGTGCCGGGTACTGGCACAACCGGTACAACCGACAGTGGTGTAACTGGTAGTAGTATGCCGCCTAATGTACCTGAGCCCTTAACCGTAGCACTGCTTGGATTCGGTGGTTTGGTTGCTCTTGCAAAACGTAAAAGAAAATAAAAAATAATTTAATAGATGGGAGCTTGGGGGAAAATGAAAGATTATAAAATTAAAAATAAAATAACGACAATTTTGATAGCCCTGATGATGCTGACCGCAATTTCGTCAGTAGGGTTTTGCCAGGGCTCTGTCGCTCTGCTCGTGCAGCAGACTCCGCCTCAAGGTGGTAATGTTTCGCCAGGCGTAGGTGTACATGATATAGCGAAAAATAGCGTTGTGACTTTGACCGCAACACCAAAACCAGGATATCAGTTTGCTTATTGGCTCGGAGATGTCGCTGATGCTGTTTCTGCAACAACTATTGCGTCCCTTGAAAGCCCGAAAATGATTATCGCAGTTTTCGAAAGAAATGATTTTGCGTTAGAGGCTTATGAACCAGGACCAACAAGTGCACCAAATGAAAATCTGAGAAGAGGCGATCAGGATCTTGTTGCACAAAGTAATAGTCCTGTGGCTGGAAAAAGAGGCCATAGTAATGGGTCATATTATGATGAGCCGGAGGACCCGGAGGACCCGGAGGATAATGATTTTCCGGTACCTGACGAAGGTGATGATGTAAATGATTTTCCGGTTCCGGAAGTACCCGAACCAATGACAATAATACTTTTAGGTCTTGGAAGTGCTTTTGTGTCTACAAGGAAAAGGAAAAAATGATTAATAAAAAATGATAGTCCCCCCACCTTAGGTTTAGGCCCCCCAGTTTTCAATGGGATTATAAAAAGTGGTTATTCAACTTGACTAAAAGAGAGAGATTGCATAAAGAAAGCCGGCGGATTTGATTTCTGTCGGCTTTCTGACATTATAAAAACTTTAGGTTATAGTGCTCACGATTGAGTTTTCCCGCTTATATGCGGGTAACCAATTTCAAAACAATAAGTTATACCAATCCCAATTGAATTTTTCGCTTTATCCGCGGGTAAATAACTCAAAGATAAGAAGTTATGGATTTATTCGCGGAAATTTATTACCATGAATGGTATTACAACTTTGTTTACGGGTATTTACTACCCTGAAGGATATAATTTAAGACCGTCTGAACACCGCTACGATATTGTCAATATCAACAACAAACAAACGGTTGTCACCTTCGAAGTCGACCGGAATAGCCCCCTTGGGGTTGAACAGAACTTTGTCATACTGCATCAGGGGAATATCAGGCTCATTTTCCACTTCCGCAGAAACTGCTACTATTCGTCCTGTTATAGTGGGTATCTCAATTGTGTCAGGTAGCTGAATGCCGCCTTTAGTTTCTTTCTTATCTTCATCCTTACGTATCAAAACTCGACGCCCGATAGGCTCAACAGTTTCTAAAGGTTTTTGCTTTTTTGGTTTTTCCGATTCCATTTTACTATTCTTCGTCTTTAGATTTTTCAGCTTTTTGACTTTTCTTGGTTTTCTTGGCTGTCTTTTTCTTAGTTGTTTTTTTTCTTTTTTTTCTGCCAAGGATATCATCTGCCTTTTCAAAGGTATCCGGAGGCCAAATGCCTTGCTCCTGCAGCTGCTTAAGTTTATCCAGTTCCTTAATGCTTATAATTGTCCTGCACCTCGGGAACTTATTACAGCCCATAAAAGGCCCCCTCTTGCTTTGACGTATTACAAGCTCACCGGTCTTACATTTATAACATTTAATGCCTGTAGGCTCGGGCGGTGCTTTAGGAGGCAATATATTACCTTCCTTGTCAATATTCTGAATAGTCTTGCAAGCTGGATAATCGCTGCAGCCGAGAAATTTACCAAACCTGCCGAATTTTTCAATCATAGGCTTGCCGCAATTCGGACAAACATACTCACTGACTTTCGGCTCAAGCATCTTACCTTCTTTATCACACGGACAAGCATACTTACAAGTTGGATAGTCGCCGCAACTTAAGAATTTACCGTTTTTACCGAACCTGTAAACCATATCTTTGCCGCAATCCGGACATTTATACTCGCTCGGCGTTATCTCAGCCTTGGCGTGTTTCATTTCCTCAGTAGCGATCTTAAGATTCTTCTCGAATGGGCCATAAAAATCTTTCAGCACAGACACCCAGTCAAGATGATTTTCCTCTATTCCATCAAGCTGATTCTCCAGGTCTCGCGTAAAAGCAATATCCATTATCTGTGGGAAAAATTCATTGAGCTTATCAGTGACAACTTCACCAAGATCAGTCGCATAGAACCTTTTCTCGATTTGCTCGACATATTTACGGTCTTGTATCGTACTGATAATAGTAGCATAAGTACTAGGCCTGCCGATGCCTTCTTTCTCCAAAGCTTTCACCAGGGAAGCCTCATTATACCTGGCTGGCGGCTTGGTAAAATGCTGTTGGTTTTGAATATCTACAGATGCCAATTCCTGGCCCTTTTGAAGTTCAGGCAACTTCTGCTGAACTGACGAAGTATACCAGATTCTCGTAAAACCGTCAAAATCCAGAATCCTGCCTGTAGTTCTGTAATAGCAAGGCCCTATAGCAGTTTCAGCCTTGATACTCAATGTAGTGACATTCCACCTTACCTCCGTCATCTGACAAGCGACAAACCTGCGCCAGATCAAATCATAAAGCTTATATTGTTCATCGCTCAAAAACGATTTTATATCTTCAGGCTTCAAATCCGGATCTGTAACTCGAATTGCCTCATGTGCCTGCTGAGCATTTTTGGCTGATGTATAATAATTAGGTTTTTCCGGCAGATAGTCCTTGCCAAAATTCTTCTCAATGAAATCCCTCGCCTCTCCTATTGCCTCAGCCGAAAGATGCTTACTGTCAGTTCTCATATAAGTAATAAGCCCCAACGATCCCATCGAACCCAGATCGATACCTTCATAAAGCTGTTGCGCAACTCTCATAGTTCTCTTAGTAGTAAAACCAAGACGGTTAGCCGCTGCCTGTTGAAGTGTAGAGGTTATAAACGGAGCCGCTGGTCTCGACTTCGATTCTTTGATAGTAAGATCAGAAAGATTAAACTTCGATTGTTTAAGAGCGTTAAATATTTTTTCCGCTTGCTCTTGGCTTTCAGCGTGAAAATTCTCATCGCCGATTTTATAAAGCTCTGCCTTAAAAGCATTATGCTCAGCTAACCACTTGCTTTGCTGCTCTAATGTAGCGGTTTTGCCTTTGTCGTCAGGCTTAATAAACTCAAGCCACTGCTGCGTATAATTACTCTCAAGGTCGGTGCTGAATACTGCCGGTATCAGCCAGTATTCTTCCGCGTCAAAAGCCCGTATCTCCCGTTCCTTATCAACGACCATTTTTACCGCTACTGACTGAACCCGCCCTGCCGAGAGACCCCTCGCAACCTTCTTCCAAAGCAAAGGCGATATCTTATAACCCACGATCCTGTCGAGAATCCTGCGAGCCTGCTGAGCCATTACCGTATTAATATTCAGTTTACCAGGTGCAGCAAAAGCATTTTCTATCGCTGATTTGGTTATCGAGTTAAATACAACCCTGTATGTATTCTCTTCCGGGAATTTCAAAATTTGTGCAAGGTGCCATGCGATTGCCTCCCCCTCACGGTCAAGGTCAGTCGCCAGATAAAGCTTGTCGCATCTCTTAGCAGCAGCCTTTAACGAAGTAACCGTTCGCCCCTTGCCCTTAGATATCTCATAAGTAGGCTCAAAGTCATTTTCAATATCAACATTGATACCTTTTGACGGAAGGTCTCTGACATGGCCCATAGATGCCATCACCTCAAAGCCGGGACCAAGGTATTTATTGATAGTCTTTGATTTAGCAGGTGATTCCACTATCACCAGTGATTTCTTCGCTGAAGCAGTTTTTGCCATAAATATACTCAATAAAATAAAAGTAGCATAATACCATCTAAAAGGCTTAAATCATCATCGGCCTTTTAGAGAAAATAATTTAGAAGTGGATAAATACCCCCTAAGCCCAAAAAAGTCAAGCAAAAACCCCAACCTAACGATTATTCATTCTCTAAGAGCTTATCCAGCAAAGGTTTAAGTTTTACTATTGCATTGGCCCTATGGGATATCAGATTTTTCTCTCCACTGCTCATTTGAGCCACGGTTTTGTTCAATTTTGGCACAAAAAATATCGGATCGTACCCAAAACCGTTTTCTCCACACTCTTTTTCAGTAATTACCCCCTCTAATGTCCCTTCTGTTTCTAATAAAATTTCATCAGGGCTCGCCAAACTCAAATGACACACAAACCTCGCAGCCCTTTTCTCTGCTGCTACACCCTCAAGAAGCCTCAAAACCTTGGCCATATTGCGATGGTCAAGAAGCTCCTTTTGTTCGTTTGCCTTTTTTTCACCTGAAAATCTCGCACTCATTATCCCAGGCTCTCCACCAAGTGCATCGATCACCAATCCCGAATCATCCGCTATCGTCCAAAGATTAGTCTGCTTTGCATAACCAAGTGCCTTCTTTTGCGCATTTTCCGCAAAACTTTGTCTATCTTCCTCAACTTCCG
The DNA here is from genome assembly GCA_964477135.1 of uncultured Pirellulales bacterium. Taxonomy (GTDB): domain Bacteria; phylum Planctomycetota; class Phycisphaerae; order Sedimentisphaerales; family Anaerobacaceae; genus JAGLTN01. Next base: position 18,868 of record CAYZEH010000010.1, read on the forward strand.
TAATATTATCAAATTCTGAGAGACAAACCCACTCAGCATCAGCATCAAGCATCGCCGACAGCTCTGCAACCTTGCCCGCATTACCGCTGGCTATAAGTATCTTGCGTTTCATAACAGCTTCTAACTCATAAGTTTTTTCAAAAGTGCTCGCTGGAAGTGAAGCCTGTTTTCTGCCTGGTCAAAGACGACAGAACTCTCCGACTCCATCACCTCATCGCTGATTTCAAGCCCACGATACGCCGGCAAACAGTGCATCACCTTCACATCATCGCCAGCGGCTTTAACCATATTCATACTAACCTGATAGCCCTCAAACTCTGCGATGCGTTTTTGCTTCTCATCTTCCTGTCCCATGCTAACCCACGTGTCGGTGTAAATAATATCAGCATCAACCACTGCTTCAAAAGGATCAGTTTTTTGAACAACGCACCCCTTAGCAATAGCATTAGCCCTGTTAATAGAATCGCTGTCGAGTTCATAGCCTTTAGGCGAAGCAATATTTAACTTCATTCCAAGTTTCGCACAGGCAAAAGCCAAAGACCTGGCAACATTATTACCATCGCCGACATAAGCGATTTTTATTCCCTCGATCCTGCTTTTATGTTCTTTTATCGTCAGCACATCCGCCATCGCCTGGCATGGATGTGAAAAATCCGTCAATGCGTTGATTACGGGAACACAAGCAAAATTCGCCAGCTCAATAACAGTATTGTGCGCAAATGTCCTTGCCATTATCCCGTCAACATAACGCTCCAGCACCCTCGCCATATCTTTCGTAGGTTCGCGTTGGCCTATCATCCCGCCGATATCCTCAGGCTTAATATAAATAATACTGCCCCCAAGATCCGTCATCGCAACCTGAAAGCTGATTCGTGTTCGCAAACTTGGTTTTTCAAATATAAGCGCCAAAGTCTTCCCCGCTAGACAAAGATCCCTCTCGCCAGCTTTATACATCCCCTTAAGCTGACTGCTTAGCTCAAGAAGCTCATATAGATTTTTTACATCGCAACTGTTTATGGAAATAAAATCATTCATTTTAATTCTCACTCAAAACATTTTCAAAAATTTCTATAGCCTTATCAATATGCTCCTGCGTTGCTATCATAGGAGGCATAAACCTGATTACCGTATCATGCGTACAATTAATCCGAAGCCCTTTCTCAAGGCACTTATTAACAATACTTACCCCTGATTTGGTTAACTGCACACCGATCATCATTCCGATCCCGCGTACATGGTCAATCACAGGGAACTTCTCTTTCAGTTGACTAAGCTTATTCTGCGTATAATCGCCCAGCTTGCGAGCGTTCTCAAGCAGATTCCCTTCTTCAATTGCCTCGATAGTAGCGATAGCTGCCGCACATGCTAAACTGTTTCCGCCAAAAGTAGAAGCATGTTTGCCCGGCACAAGAGAATTAGATACCTCCTCATTTGCCATCATCGCCCCGATGGCAACCCCGCCGCCCAAAGTTTTAGCCATCGTAATAATATCAGGCACAACGTTGCTATGCTGATACCCGAACCACTTGCCCGTCCTGCCGATACCTGTCTGAACCTCATCGAGTATCATAACCGCACCATTCTCATCGCAAAGCCGACGGATCGTCTGCAGGTACTCTTCGCTGGCAATATTGATTCCTCCTTCGCCCTGTATAGGCTCGATCATAACCGCTGCGATCTCATCATCGAACGCATTTTCCATTGCCTCAATATCATTAAAAGGCACATACTTAAAACCAGGCAGCAATGGCATAAAACCCTCATGATATTTAGGTTGAGCCGTCGCAGTAACCGTCGCAAAAGTCCTGCCGTGAAAACCATTCTCTGCGGTAATATATTTATATTTACCCTGCTGCGTACACAAACGAGCAAGCTTCATAGCCGCCTCATTAGCCTCAGCCCCGCTGTTGCAGAAAAAACACTTTCCCCCAAAAGCTCTTTCGCTCAGCATCTGTGCTAATTTACCCTGTGGCTCAGAATAAAAAGTGTTATCTATATGAATAAGCTCCGCCGCCTGCTTAATGATCGCCTCAACCACCTTAGGATGGCAGTGACCAATTCCGCTGACAGCCCAGCCTGGAAACATATCAAGTATCTCATTGCCGTCCGCATCATAAAGATAACAGCCCTTGCCCTTAATGATTACCCTTGGGAGCCTGCCGTAATTGCTGATAACATACTTATCGAATAACGCGATTGTTTCTTCTGTTGTCATTTTAAACTACACCTTAAAATATTAAGTTTTACAAAATAAAAATAATATCAGCCCAGAAGCTGATCATTTTATTATTTCAGTTCCTATACCTGCTTCTGTATATATCTCAAGCAGCAGCGAATGTGGTATCCTGCCATCGATAATATGCGTTTTCTTAACTCCGCTGTCCAAAGCTGTGATACAGGCCTCGACCTTAGGCAGCATTGCGCCACCAATGATCTCAGAATCAATCATTTCCTTGATCTGCTGTTCATCAAGAGAAGATACCCTGCTGGATGGATCTTCCATATCTTTCAATATCCCATGCGTATCACTCACGATGACCAGCTTTTCCGACTTTACTGCTGCCGCTACCATCCCAGCTGCGCTGTCAGCATTGACATTAAGCTTACCACCAGCTTTGTCCTTTGCAACCGGTGCAATAACAGGTATCGTCCCAGCTTCACAAAGAGTTTTCAAAAGCTTGCCGTTAACCTCTTTAACCTTACCAACAAAACCAAGATTTAGCTTCCTGCCGTTTTCACCGTCAAGCCTCAAAGCCTCAGCCAGCAGTACACAACTGCTCAAAGAATGAAGCGACATCGGGTCATAGCCAAGCTCCTTAAGAGTTTCGCACAAAACATTATTAACCTTGTAGACAAGTGTATGCTCGACAATAGTCAAAGTCCGCTCATCCGTATAACGCCTGCCCTGCACCCAAACAGGTTCTAAACCAGATTCACTCATAGCCTTGGTTATCGCTTTACCGCCGCCATGAACAATAATTGGACGAATACCCACTGTAGCCATAAAAGCCACATCAATCAGCAGCTTCTTCTGCAGTCGCTCATCATCAAGAACGCTGCCGCCAAGCTTAACAACAACTATCTTACCGCTGAACTTGCGGATATACTCCATCGCCTCAACGAGAGCATCAGCCTTTTCAATTGCCCTTTGCACAATAATAAACCCTTACAAAACAAAATTCGAAAGAACTAATCATTGTAAAATCACTGATTTTATCAGTCAAGCAAAAACACACATATTATGCACCTGTTTTTACGTAGCACCCCATTTTTGCACAATTTTCCCGCTAAAATCAAAATAATCCAGGCGACATCAGCTTTGTAGGGCGGACAGTTTCCTTGCCCATGCAGGATTTTATTGTAGCCCAATCCCAACTGCCTTACCGCTGTTAAGCCATTCTTACACCACTTATATTATTCATCAATAGATTACGATTTTTCACTTATCCATTTGAGGATAAAAAGTTTTAGGGTTAGAAATGTACGTACAATTCTTTATTGGATAGTTCCTCTGAAATACTTTTGGCTTGTTTGCACCCTTCGGAACAAGCATAACCTTCCCTCTCAAACCCAAAATTCGTTCAACCTCGGTCTCTGTTTTATAAAATCTCTGATCGGTGTTAAAATCAAAATAATAAAGATAACGTTCAACCCAAGCAATATATCTCTTCTTATTGCTTGGGTTAACAAACCACAGTTTAAAATTACTTTTGTTAGCAAACCATATTTTTAAATCCGCCAAATTACAGGCAATTGCTTTCTGAAATTCTACCGCATTTAAAGGCACCCCATTCACTTCAGCAATCGCGCCCCATTGCCCATCAACAAACACCCACTTATTAAATTGATCTAGCCAAACCTCCGCAACAACATGTCCAGCGCTGGATTTAGCAGTTTCAACATCAAAACGTTTCAAAGCCAGCACACGGCAAGGCATACCCAATGCCCTCGCACAACCAGCGACTACTTTTGCATACTCTACACATCGAAACCTTTTACCCTCAGATGCTTCTTTAAGAATAGTCAAAGGATCGGACTTCGAAGGATGGTTGCTGCCATTGTGTTTCCATCGTTTTTGCACCCACCTTGTTATCAACTTAAGTTTTTCATAATCGTCTTTGCCGCCGTTAACGATTTTTTCCAGATCATACTTTTTTCGCAATCTAACCATATTAGGATCATTAACATCATCCATCACAATCCCCAAGAGCTTAACTTCCTCTTCAATATCCCACTCCAACTCTGATGCAGCCTGCAGTTTTCCACAAAAAATTGCGAACAACAGCACTATAACTATGATTATTTTTTTCATAATAAAACCTCCACTTTCTATTCATTACTATAAGTAAATGAACAAATTGTGTCAAATGAAAAAACTTTACTATTTTCAGCATCTTACGATCAAAACCATATTGTTATAGACGCACAAAAAAACTTTATTTCCCAATCCCAACCGCCTTACCACCATCGATCCGCACACCATTATTCATCAGCGTAAAGTCGATCATTTGCCCCACACCAAAATACGAAGGCCTAACTCCCCACGGAATTATCCGCTTACCACTGTCACCCCTTCTCCTACGCCGCAAATAACCCTCACTGAAATCACCCGCAATTATCTGATCCCGCAGCAGTGCATTTATAAACTCCCAACCCTCTTTCTCCAATCCGCCCTCAAGCAGCCCATAAGCTTGAAAACTGCTGCTGCCATATTTACAATATCCAGCCCCAACCAAAGGCTTATTTACATCATGTGCAGACAGATAAAATTTAATAATCTGCTGTTTCATATCCGCCGGCAAATCTCGAATATGCAGCCCCGCCGAAGCAGTCCATGGATTACCTTTGCGGTAACTTTTAGTATCTGTAAAATAGTAAGCAGCCGGATCTCTGCCGTCTTTAAAGAAAAACCACTTCCGATAGTTTTTGATATTCTCCTTATGCCTTAGCTGCCACATCTTAATATCATCTTCATAGCCAAGCGTCTCTGCGATTTCCGCCGCAAAATCAATGTCGCTTAGCAATTGTTCTATAAAGTGCGAACTCTTTTCATTCGCAAAATCATGCTTGCCGTAGATCCACCTCGGGTTCTTCTCACGCCAGAACAAATACCTCTTTATAGGCGGATAAACCTTCGCAAGCCTTTTCTTATCCGGCATATTATTATACAATATCCATGCAGTCTGAGCCTTCCTCGATGGCAAACATTCCCCGTTAAGCCATCCATCCTCATCAACCTGCATCATTATCCCCTCGAAAGCATCCCACGCAACCTCCGGCATAACATAGCTCAAAAACTGCTGAGAAAAAAAACTCTCCCACGCCGCCGATGCCCTCGCCTTGCTCGCTCCATGGTTCCACAACGAAGGTTTGCCGCAAGGCGTCTGCGGATAAGCATAATCATTCTCACCCATTGCAGGTATGACATTCATAATAGTAAACGCCCACGCTCCGTAATAAAACAACCGATGCTCCTCAGCCGTCACTCCCTTACTGGCAACATTCTTAATTCCAAACTCCTTAGGTGCAGGCACTTTCTTTAATAACTCATCCCACTTCTCTTTCCTGCTTTGCAAATTCGCGACAGGCCCCGGTTTTTTAAACATCCCCTTAGCTCTTTCGATTGCTTTCGCCTTGCCCTCCGCCTTAGTAGAAAACCCCGTCGCTGCAACGATTCTTTTGTCACTATCTTTTGCCAACTCAACCCGCAAGGACCAGAACCATTTATCAACAGCAACCTTACCATCCAAAGCTCTGACCTTATCCCCCACGATCTCCCCCAGCCCAACAGCATAGAAAAAATCCTCATATTCCATAACCAAAACATTATCTGCTTTTTCAAACTCACCTGTTATCGCACCAGCGATTTCCAACTGACATTCTTTCCCACCCTTTGTCTCTATCAATCTGTAAACACTATTCTCATCAGCAAAGAAATCACAACCCCCAAGCTGTCTCGAAAGCTTCGGATACTCAACCTCAAAACCGATCTTATGAGGATACCACTTTGTTTTATATTCACCAACCTCGCTTTTCGTCGACTCAGAATACAACTCCAAATCCATCGACTCAATCCATATACTTTTATCCGGGTGCTGAATAAAAATTCCAAGATTAAATTGCTCACTGCCGCAGCACCCCTCAAAATCTTCCAGGTCATATATAAAAGTCCCCGTTTGATTAGTGCTTTTCTGTAGAACAGCATCCTCACCCGCTGCATTCTTAAATTTCAGCGACCACCAACCATCAGATTTAGCAATTTTTATCCGTAGCTTGCCGCCCATACACTTAAACCCAGGCTTAACATCAAATCCCATCCCGCCCCATGTCTCTTTCCAATTCGGATCAGCAATAGTTATCTTTCCAATCCCGCTATCAACCTCTTTTATTAATCCAGCATTGTTCCAGCCGCTTTTGTCTTTCCCAAACTCCTCAGCAAAATTAATCGAATAATTCCAGCTTTGTCCCTGCTTCGCATCATCAACAAGCCTGCAACCAACAACATCCGTCAGCCTCCGAGGCTCATCACCAACATAATACCCAATATCCAAACCAAGCGTCGGCTCTAATCCATCAGTTTCATAACCGCTGCCCGCCGGGTTAAGCACCAACCTGCTCAAAGGAACACTAAGCCATCGCCATTGGTCAGCCCGCCCGTTACAGACCTTCTCACAATCAAAAGTCTCCACCCCAGCCATCTCAACCGAACCAACAACCTCTGCCGCCGATAAGCCGCAAAAAGCCGACAATACAAAAACAAATGAAACCCCGAATTGCAAAAAAGACTTGCCAAGCTTATAACTATTCAACATCTGATCTCCTGAAAATGACATAAAAACACACTATATAATATAAAACTACGGCCAAGCCAACCCTTTGTTCAAACCATCGTTCTCATTAAAATCTTTTTAGCAATAATCTTGCAAAAACCAAAAGAAAAGTATATAAACACCTCAGACTATAAAAAAATGAGGGCTCTTATGGAAGTCTGGACAGTACAAAAACTTTTAAACTGGATCACAGATTACTTCACCAAAGAAGGCATCGTCGATGCCAGGCTAAGCGCCGAAATGCTTATGAGTGAAATCCTCGGAAAACAGCGAATCCAGCTATACACCGACTTTGAAGAAGTTGTTCCCAAATCCCAGCTCGACAAACTCCATGGCCTTATCAAACGCGCCGCTGCCCACGAACCCGTCGCATACCTGATAGGCAGAACAGAGTTCTACTCTCTCGAAATACAAGTCAATGAACATACCCTTATCCCCCGCCCCGAAACAGAACAGCTCGTTGAAAAAGCGATAGATTTCCTCCGAACACGTAAAAACAAACAAAGAGTTCTCGATCTCTGCACCGGCTCAGGCTGTATTGCCGTCGCAATCGCGAAAAATTTCCCCGCCGCCGACATCATCGCAACCGATATATGCGAATCAGCCCTCAAAGTAGCTGCAAAAAATATCGAAAACCATCAACTAACCGACCAGGTAACTCTCCTGCAGGGCAATCTCTTCGACCCCGTAATCCCCCAACTCGACACATCAGCCTTCGACCTGATAGTCTCGAACCCGCCCTATGTCAGCACCGCCGAATTTGAAAAACTCGACAAAAACGTAAAAGACCACGAACCAAAACTTGCCCTCTTAGCTGGTGAGCAAGGCCTCGACATTTACCGCAAAATCGCAGCACAAGTCGACCAGTTCCTGAAACCCGATGCCGCACTAATAATGGAAATTGGCTACGAACAGGGACCCGCTGTCAAAAATATGCTCGAAAACCTCCGTTGTTTCAATGAGATAAAAATAGAAAAAGATTTCCGGAAACTCGACCGCATCGTAATCGCAAAAAAATCCAGCCAGTAATTTTTAATAACAAATCAAGCTGTCAATATCATAACCGCCCAGCTTTTCCCTGCCGCCAAGTCCGCCAAGCTCAATAAGAAAATTGATACCGGCAATCTCGCCGCCGATCTTTTCAATAAGCTCACAAGCAGCCTTCATGGTGCCACCAGTTGCCATTAGATCATCGATCATCAAAACCCTCAGCCCCGCTGCAATAGCATCGCGGTGAACCTCTAAAGTATCTGTCCCATACTCCAAATCGTAAGTGACACTCTCCGTATCAAATGGCAATTTACCCTTCTTGCGAATAGGAATAAAACCAACCCCAAGTCTCTCCGCTACTGCCGGGCCGAATATAAAACCCCTCGCCTCAACCGCTGCTACATAATCAATATCTGCACCAGTAAACTCCCCGCAAAAATAATCTATCGCCGCAGAAAGTGCTTTCCCATTTTCAAGCAAAGGCGTAATATCACGAAATAATATCCCTTCCTTAGGCCAATCCGGTATGTCACGAATATAACTTTTAAGATCGATCTCTTGCATTTCTAAATTCTCCAAAAAAATTAACTATCTCATCCACAACCAACTTTAACAAATCCAAAAAAATTTGCAACCCCAACAATACTAAATATTCCCTCCAAATATACAAGCTGCCCAATAGATAATTACTGATTTCTAATATTATCTTGCCGTTTCATTGAACAATTTCTCATTATTTAACTATACTCTATTGCCAAAACCATTTTTTATTTTAGTATAGCTCAAAACAAAACCTTTTTTTGGAGACCGAGATAATGAGATTGAATCAAAAGAAATCTATCGTAGCACTTTCAGTTATTATACTATTAATCCTGATCACAACATCTTTCGCCGAAACACAAAAAATTATAAATCTCTCCTCCATGGATCTAACTAAAATGATCTCAGGTTGGGGCAAGCCGATAGCAAATAAAAGCATAGAAAATAAACCCTTAACAATGGCGGGAAAAGTTTACAACTCCGGCGTTGGCACTCACGCAACCAGCGTAATGTATATAGACCTCAAAGCCAACGCCCAAAAATTCACCGCCATCGCAGGCCTCGATGACGAAATCAACAATGCCCCCCAAGCCTCGATAATTTTTCAGATCATAGGTGATGGTAAAGAATTATTCAGAAGCGCAATTATAAAAGCATCTGACAAACCCGTAAAAATAGATATCAGCCTCAAAGATATAAAAACTTTAATACTTGTTGTCCGCCCCGGCAAAGACGGAATAAATTTCGACCACGCCGACTGGGCAGATGCAAAAATAACTTATACAGGCCAAACTCCACAAGCGATAGACCCGCCAAAAGAAGAAGCAATAATACTTACTCCGC
>CAYZEH010000011.1:0-23137 GCA_964477135.1 uncultured Pirellulales bacterium
AAAAATAACAAGTTACGGATTTATTCGCGGACATTTCTTACCCTGAAGGGTATAGCTTACTGGTTCCGGGATTTTAATTTTGCTTTTTCAGCTCTTTGGGAGTCAGTTGTATATCGGTTTGAGAGGCAATTTGTGTTAGTGCAGTCTGTGATTTTATACCCTAAAAATTGGCCGCAATCTGCACAGTAGAACTTTTGGTTTTTAAATTTTGTATGAGGCAGAAAAAAGTGTGCTGCGTATGCGCATACAAAACCTGCTATTATCATTTTACCTATCGCAGTAATCCAGTCACTTAAAACGTTTTCGCTGGCTTGCTTTGCCTGTTCGATGCTACCTTTTGCAGATATTTGCCATACTAAAAAAGCAGCTGTCAGAAAAATAGTTATAAAAATCAATTTGCTTAGGGCTGTTAATCCTTTAAAGCCTCGTTTCTGGTAATACTGGTCTTCCATTTTCAAGCTCTCCAATAATTAATAACAGCCATATAATTATCTAAAATCTTCGCTAAGGCAACTAAAAAAATTCATGCAGAACAGGTCGCAGATTTTACAGGTGATATTACGAAAGCAGCTTTGCCGGATTATTTTTCAGTTGATTATGTAAGGGTCTATGATAAGCCCTGATCCTGATCGCAGGTATATTTTTAAACGGCCTGTTGGGACCTATAATAATCGGGTTATTATTATCGGATATTGAGGTTTGGATTAATATGGGTAAAATGGGCAACTTGCTCTTAGTGGCTAATAAGTCCCAAAAAATCTTAGAATAACCAATTATTTGCATAAAATGGAGGTGAAGAAGGGTAGTTCACTAAAATTGAAGGGTTATTTTTCTTAGAGGGCATCAAATTTCTAAAAAAATGCACAAAAATCATTTTTTATTAAGAAAATTTACTCAAAGAGTGCGGATTATCTATATTCGGCTTTGAATAATTATCGGTCTTCAGCTATTAATTTTAGATAAGATCAAAGAATCTTCTGAATTTCAAAATATTCACAATTTGCCTTCTTTTCTTGTGTTTTTTTGTATATTACGAGGTCTTTTTGTCGCAGGTTCTTCTTTAACTCCTTTTTATACAATTACTTATAATCCTTTGGCAGGGCAGGCTATTCGGTTAGCCATAGAGTGTGCTGGTCTTAGATTATAGGACCTTAGGCGGTTTTAACTGCTTTTAAAAGCACTATTTAACATTGCTATTTCAGGTACTCTTACAGCAGCTAAAAAAACTTAAGAGAGTAGGCGAGTGAACCGATAAATCAGTTCGTGTAAAAGGAATAATTGTGTTTTTAAGTTTTTAGCGGAAATAATTTTCAAAGTTTATCGGGATGATTTGGTGAAATGAAAAAAATACTTGAAATATCGATCGTTGCGGTTTTGATAATACCTATTGCTTTTCTTTCGGGGTGTGGGGATAACTTTTTAGACCCGTCCCAGGTGGGAAGATTTCGTCCGGTACCGGCAGTTAATGTGATTCTCGACACGCTTGGTGTTGCTGAAGAGGCACCCGTCGCCTGGGAAAGCGGTGAAGAGCCAAGACCTGGTGATATAATATCCTATGATACAGACTACGTATTTAGCCCTGGAGATGTAGTAAGAGTTAACATATTTGAGCTTTTTCAGGAAGGTGTTGCAATAGAAAACTCCTATATTGTCACAGAAACCGGAAAATTATCTATTCCGGATGTTGGTATCGTAGAAGCAAAAAGTTTGACCGAATCTCAGCTTGAAGAGGAAATAAAACAAATACTTTCCCCAAACATTTTAAAAGACCCCTCTGTTATTGTTACATTACTTAGTTCACAGCAGAGGATGTTCTCTATACTTGGCAATGGAATTCCGCAGCCAAGCAGATATGAAATACCAAGATATGATTTCAGGTTGACAGATGCACTTTCGTTAGCTGGTGGTATAAGCCAGTTTAATATCAGTTACGTTTATGTTTCCAGACAGGTGACAGGTAAAGAGGGTGTGTCAAGTCCGGATGCTATGGGAAGTGAAGATTTATTCTTTGAAGCAGAAGATAAGGAGCTTGAAGTGATTGCTCCGAGAGCTGAGAAAACATTAGATTCGCAAGTCTTAGTAATGATCGCATCGGATATTATAACAGAGAAAGAATTAGCTGAGGCAGCATTGCCTGAAGGTTTTGAACCTTTGGCAGAGGAAGTTACAGAGCTTGAGCCGATTCAGGATGAGGTTGTCAGCGAACGTGAGACAATCGCCGAGCCGATCGAGACGGATCAGACTGGCAGAGTGGAATGGGTATTCAAGGATGGTAAGTGGATTCCTGTTAGTGTAGGCGGCGCTGAAGAGACCCCGGAAGTTACAGAAATAGCTCAAAGACCAACTGAACCTGCTGAAAAACAGAGCCAAGACAGTTTTGACTGGGATAGTATAGGCCAGGGCGGGGTTCAAACACGTGTAATAAAGATTCCTGCTGATAAGCTTCTTGGTGGTGATCCACGCTATAATGTAGTGATAAGACCTGGTGATAATATACATGTTCCTGTTGACATAATCGGTGAATTCTATATAATGGGCAATTGTAATTTCCAGGGTAATATTAATCTTACTGGAAGGCCGATGACTTTAAAAATGGCAATCGCATCTGCCGGCGGATTAGGCCCTTTGGCTTGGCCCAAAAGGTGCGAAGTTACAAGAAGGATCGGAAAGAAAAAAGAAGAAACGGTTATGGTCGATTTAGACAAGATAGCCAGGGGTGAACAGCCTGACTTCTTCATTAAGCCAAATGATTTGATTAATGTTGGTACACATCCGACTTCGAGGTGGCGTGCGATTTTAAGAAATGCTTTCAGGGCAACCTACGGATTTGGGTTTATTTATGATCGCAATTTTGCAGACAGAGACTATGGAACAAGCAGGCCTTTCAGCTTCTTCTAAAAAAGTTGTTTAATTATGGTGTATGATACAGAATCTAATAGTTCAAAGATGTCTGCTTCAGATAGTTTATGCCAGGGATGGCGCAAGCTTGGGGTACATACATACATAAAAATCTTTATAATTGGTCTGCTATTTTACTTCATTTTTCATAATGAGATAAGGAGTATAGCAGCTAAGTGGGTTACAGACCCAAGCTGGTCTCACGGATTTTTGATTCCATTGTTCAGTTTGTATTTTATAAACCAGCACAAAAAAGAGATTCTAAGCTTAGAGACTAAACCTTGTTATCTTGGTTTGTTCTTTCTAATTTGCGGGTTGGTATTTTACCCTCTTAATATAGTTCATTTCCAGTATGGCTATTTAAAACCGATAGGTATGATCGCTACTCTTGGAGCGGTAGTGCTTTTTTTAGGTGGTTGGGCATTATTGAAATATACCTGGCTGCCAGTTGCTTTTCTTGTTTTTGCGGTTCCATTGCCTCAAAGGATGTATGTTTTAATCACAATGCCTATGCGAAAAATAGCTGCAACGGTAGCGACAGTATTGCTGAATCTTGTAAGCGGTATGGATGCTACTGCAAGTGGGGTAATAATTGATGTTATTTATAAAGGTAAAAAGATTGAACCGGCGTTGAATGTAGCCGATGCGTGCAGTGGCATGAGGCTTCTTATGGCTTTTCTTGCGTTGGGTGTTGCGATGGCATATCTGCATTACAGACCAGTATGGCAAAGATTGGTGCTTTTAGCTACTACTGTTCCGATTGCAATATTTTGTAATATTATTCGTGTTACGGTAACCGGATTTATTTATATTCTTATTGCACCTAAATATGCTCAAGGTATTTACCATGATATGCTGGGTATACTAATGCTTCCATTGGCGTTTTTGCTGTATGGTTTCATAGCATGGTTCATGGCTAATTTGTTCGTTGATGAAGATAATGAAATTAAGGAAGATATTATTGTTCGCAAGACGAACTAAAGTCGGCTGATTTCTGTATTTACTAAAAAAGGAGTCTGCTTAAATGCAGAATATGGAAAATAATAGTATTGAAGATATACAAGACGATTTGGGTGAACCAGTAAGGCCTAAAGGCGGTTTTATACGGAATTACACCCAACCTTCGTTTTTGATATGCTTCTTGGTTCTTGCTGTTGCAGCAGGGGGTATGTCGATAGCGGTTAAAACTTTCGATGTATATCTTCAGAATGAGCCTTTGCCGATACGCAAATCCCTGGAATTGCTTGATGAAAAAGGACTTGGTCCTTACAAGGTGTTAGATAAGGTTAAGATAGAAAATCCTGCAATCATTGAGAGCCTTGGAACAGAGGAATATATTAAATGGCTGCTTGAAGATACGCAAGTCCATAAAGCAAGTACGGTTCGTAAATGTATGTTGTTTATAACATATTATGATTTGCCGGACAGGGTGCCGCATGTGCCGGAAGAATGTTATGCCGGCAGCGGTCACCAGAGGATATTTTCCAAGGGTGTTGAGGTTAATGTTAACAAAGGCGATCATACAGAGATAGTTCCTTGTCGTTATCTGGTTTTTTCGCGAATAAGCAATAATCCATGGGAAAGTGATAGTAAATTTTCCGTGATGTATGTTTTTAGTGTAAATAACCTTTATGCCAATACGAGAAATCAGGCCAGGACGATCTTAAACAAAAATATATTTGGTAAGTATTCCTATTTTTGCAAAATAGAATGGAATTATTTTAATAATGAATTTGGGAGTTATTCATATCCAGAGGAAGAAGAGGCAGCACAGGCGAGTAAAAAACTGCTGGATGTTATTTTGCCAATTTTGGAAAGAGAACACTTACCTCTTCCTCTGCAAGTTAAAGAAAAAGATAATCTAAAGGACTAATAAATTATAAAAGATAAAAGTCTGTAACAACAGATTTTTCGAAAGGAAGAAATATTTATGGCAAAGAAAAGGTTGAATAAAAAAGTTGCGATCATAGGTTCAATATTTGTAATGTTCCTGGTTTTACTTGCTATTGGGGCAATTCTATACCTTAGCAGAGATCCTGAAAAATATCTCAAAGATGGTGAAATTGCAATAGCTCAAAAAGATTATGAGAAGGGGACACACGATCTTTTGAAGGCCCGTGCTTTGGCTAAGGATGATGTTTTCAAAGTGGAGGTTTTATTTAAACTTGCCGATGCTTATATGGAAATGGGACGTTGGAATAATGTGCTGGGATGCTGGAATGAGATAGTTCGCATTGACTCTGATAATGTTCAGGCCTATCTTAATCGACTGAATTATCTTTATATAATGGCCAATGCAGGTAGTAATACTCTTTGGAAAGAGCTGAATAGTCAAGCTTCGGAGTTCCTTGAAAAAATTGAGGGGAAAGATTTAGCTAATGAAAATGTTTCCAAGTGGATAATTCCGCAGCTTGAAGATAAGGATATGTTCTATGGTAATTTGGAATCATATTTGTATTTGTTAAGAGGTCGGGCTGTTCTTGAAAATGTTATCCGAGGTGCAATAACAGATCCAGATGCATCTTTGTTGCGTGCTATTGATGATCTTGAAAAGGTTCGTCAGGGTCAGCCTGAAAACGTTAATACTTATTGGTATCTTGCCAAGGCTATAAATTACAGGGGACAATTACTTGCTTCAAGAGGCAGCGCAGGAGAAATTGAGAAAGCTTATACGCAGGTAGAAGAGATTTTAAAAGATGGGATAAAAAATGCTGATTCTAATCCTATGGCATATGTTTATAATCTCAGATCTAAATTAGCCTCCAATAAAATTCAGACGGTGGAACAACTTAGTGCGTTAGAATCGGAATATCTTGATGTTGCTAATAGATTTACTAATAACTCTTTAGTATCTGCCAGCCTTGCGGAATATTATCAACGTTGTGGTTTTGAAAAGATTGATGAAGCTGTTGCTGCGTCTGAGAAAGCATTTGAATTAGATGCTGAAAATGCTCTCTATGCGTTAAATACCGCAAAACTGAATTATAAAAAGTTCAGGTATACTAATGATTTGAGATATGCCCTGAAAGCGATAGAAGAAGCAGAGGAAGCTTTAAAGCTTCCCAATGCCCAAGAGACAGAAGGTCCTCGCAGGTGGGCCAATAAAATGAACAGAGCTGTCGTATGTTCCTTTCTTGCAGACTGCTATGTTGACAGGTTACTTACGCCTGACATTGATGAAGAGGAAAAACTGAAATGGCAGGAAAAGATTGAGGCAGTAGTTTATGATATAGAACAGATATATGGTAGTGGAGAAGAACCTCAAGTTGTAAAATGGAAGGGTATGCTTGAGCTGGTTAAAGGTGATAAGGATGTTGCGATCAGAAAACTATATGGTATTTATGAGCAGGTTGTTGCATCAGGAAAAAACGATGCCGGGCTTTCATACAGACTTGCGAAGATTTTTGACAAGACTGATGAATTAGGTGCAGCCAGCGAGTTTTATAGGAGTGCCTTGGGATATCCAGGCGGCATAGGCAGGGATATACCTGATGCATTTTTAGATTATGGTGAGGTTCTTATAAGATTTCGTGTATATAATGAAGTTTTAAATGCGATCAGAGCATATGAAATGAGCGGAGGGCTAGCAAATGAGAGAAGTCATAGATTGTCAATAACAGCATTAATTTTATCGAAACAGTTCGAGACGGCCCAGGAAGAACTTGCTAAAGCAGAAATGTCTGATATTGAGAAAATGAAATTAAATGCGCTGTTAATTTTTAGTCAGATCAAGCAGGCAAAAGAGATATTAGCTTTTGATAAGTTAAGGGAAGGTGAGCAGACAGACGCAGATAAAGTAAATACGCAGCAGATTGAGGATGAATTAAACGGTTATAATGATTCACTGGTCGAAATCATAAAACAGATGCTTGATGAAGACCCGAATGAAGTTGAAAGTGGTTATGTTATAATTGTTTGCAATCATTATGTTTCACAAGACAGGGTTGCCGAAGCTAAAACTTTTGCTGATGCTTATCTAAATAAGAAGGATGCTGATCCTGGTATGATTTTTTACTCCAGGACACTTAATGAGCCCGATCTGGCAAACATAACTGATGATAGACGCAAGGAATTGGAACAGCAGGTAATTGGTGAAATTGATGACCCTGTAAAAAGAGCCATGAATATGGGCGTATTTTATCAGAGAGAAAATGATCTTGAAAAGGCTAAGAGCGAATTTGGAAAGGTCATAGATTTAGATTCGTGGGATGAAAGTCAGGAAATTACTCCAACGCAAAGGTCAGCTATAAGTTATATTTTTGAAATAGCTTTATCCACAGGGGATTTTGAGCGTGCCCGGAAAGTTGCTAATATTGTAAGGCACCATAATATCGATTCTTGCGATGGACAGTATTTTGGAGCTCGTATTTCCATGGCTGAAGAGGATTATAAAGATGCATTGTTAAGGCTTGATGACTGTCTTAAGAAAAGACCGGTTTTTTCGTATGGGTATATGCTCAGAAGCAAAGTAAATTCTGCCCTTGGTAATGACCATGCATCACTTGAAGATATTAGAAAAGCATCTTCTTTGAATATTATGAATGGAGATATTGCCAGAGACGTTGCTATTGCAGTTTATCTTCGAAATGCAAAACTTGGGAATAGCGTTTCTTCCGATCAGAAGCTTGAAGCTCGAACAGCTTTGGAAAGAGCAATGGCTTTGAATCCTGTGAATATTGAGCTTCGGAGTTTGTATGCTGAATATATAAGTGAAGATGAGCCCGACCGGGCATTGTCAATCAGACAGAGACTTCAAAAAGCAAGCCCAAGCATAGAAAACGCTTTGTTTCTTGCCAGATTAGCAGCCAAGTTAGGTTTTGCTGAAAAAGATCAGTCTCGACAGGATGCTTTGTTTGAAATGACTGAATCAGCATACGAACAGGCAAGACTTATCGAGCCTTTAAATAAGACAGTACTATATAACTATGCTGAATACCTGGATAAGAGGGGGCAAAAGGATAGGGCTAAAAATTTGATTAGTGAGTCTGATGACCCCAAATTGATTTGGAGTCACTACTATCAAAGTGGACAAATAGATAAAGCTAAGGAAGTGCTTGATAAGCTATACAAAGAATCACCTGAAGATGTAGATGTTGTAAAGGGGCAATTGCTCATTGTTGAAAAACTTTCAGATATGGAAGGTATTAAAAAATATTCGGATGAGTTGTTGGCTTTGGAAGAAAATGCCGAGAATCGACTCTTCAAGATTCGAGCTTATCTTAAAACTGGACTCATAAAAGAGGCCGAGGAGCAGCTTGAATTATTTAAGGCAAAATATCCTGATAATGAAAAGATACTTGTTCTTGAAACATGGTTGAAAATGAGTCAAGGGCAACTTAAAAAGGCATTTGAACTGGCTGAACTCAATGTTCAAAAAAATCAGGATGATTCTACGGGTTGGAGGCTCAAGGGTGAGATTAATCTGATGCTGGGTAATTATATCCAGGCAATTAGTGATCTTAAACAGAGTAAGATGCTTAATAATGAACCAGGTGTTAGAATTTCTCTTGCCAAAGCTTATCTGAGGGTCGGCAGAGAAGATGAAGCTATTACTGAGCTTGAAAATACAGCTGACGATCCATTGGCTCCATCGGGTGCTAAGGGAATGCTTGAGCAAATATACCTTCGTTTGGGTAAGAAAAAACTTCTTCAGAAGTTTTATATTGAAATGCTGGATGAATATCCCGAAAGTGTCTATTGGTATAATAAAGCCGGCGCTTTTGCAATTTCCCAGGAAAACATGGCCAATGCTGAAGAGCTTTACAAACAAGCATGGGATATCAGTAACAAAACTGGCAAAGCTAAAGCAATGGCACTTGATGGCTATCTGATGATTCTTGTTCGTCAGAAAAAATATAGCAAAGTTCTTGAGCTGGGAAGGAAGCATATCGATGGTGAATTTGCCCCGATAGCATATTTTAGAATGGCAGAGGCTCAATGGGAATCAGGTGACAAAAAAACAGCCATAAATTATTGTAAAAAAGCAGTTGATAAAGCTGAAGTGAATGAAAATTATGCTTCTGAAATGCTACAAAAGATATATGCTTTGGTAGGTGCTGAAGAGGTTATTGACATTTGCCAGCAGAAGCTTGCGGCGAACCCCGATTCTTTATATGCCAATTTTACAATGTTTAATATTTCAATGATAAATAGCCAATATAACAGGGCTATTGGGTATATTGATAAATGTTTAGCAATAGCGGAAGCTGATAAACTTAAAAAAACGAATTATACAGCTCACAAAGTAGGTGTGCTTGAGCTTGCTTACAAGAAAACTTCCGATAAGATTTATTTGCAAAAAGCAATAAGAGAGTACGAAAGTCTCTTAGTTGAAATGCCGAGTAATATAAGTGTTCTGAACAACCTTGCTTATATGCTTGCAGAAGCGGGTGAAAAGCTGGATAAGGCATTAGAATATGCTGAAAGGGCTTATGATTTGAGGCCTAATAACGCTAATATTATGGATACTTATTCGTATGTGCTGTACAAAAATGGAAAAAACGAACAAGCAGAGGAATATTTGCAGTCAGCTTTGCAGCAATATGAGAAAGATAGTATTTCAGCTCCAACGGATGTTTATAAACATCTTGGAATAATTAAAGAAGCACTTGGGCTTTCTACTGAGGCAGTTACGGCTTATCAGCAGGCCCTGGAAATTGGTGAGAAAACGATGCCTGAGGAAGAAAAAGAAGAAATTAAAAAAGCTGTTGAGAGGCTGACTAATTAGTATTTGTTTTTTGCTTAGTCTAAAATAATACGATTTTTTACTGGAATTAAATTATGGCAGAACAAATAAAAAAACCTATAAAGAGACCTCAAATGCCGCCGCCCTCGGCGATGCCGGCGATGACTCCAAAAGAAATCATGGGGATTATAAGAAGGCATTTGTTCCTTATATTTCTCATGACGATGCTTGGATTGGTTGCAGGTGGGGCAAGTTGGTATCTTCTTAAAACACACAGCCCCAAATATACAGCGGAGACTTATATAAGGGTACTAACGCCTATAGATAAAGACCCAATGGCTTTTGGCAGTACTCGTGCAAACAAGGATATCGAGTATGGCAGCAGGCAGTCTATAGCTTCTCTTATAAGGCAGCAAAGTACTTTTCAGGATTTACTTGAGAGAGAGGTCATACAAGAAACTAAATGGTTTAAAAGCTTTGGGGAATCTAAAAGTAAAAGCATCACAAAAGCCGTTAAGCAATTAAAAAAGAAATTTAGTGTCTCTGCTCTGAGGGATGGAGATTATGTTAGACTTGCGATGACATGTAAGGATGCCAGAGAAGCAGCTTTAATTGTTAATGAAATGGTAAGCATGTTTATTTCATCCCAGGGAAGTTCTAAAAGAGCGGAAGTGACCGAAAAACTTGTCAGGCTTGAAGCACAGAAAACAAGAGTGCAGAGAGAATTAGATGCAGCTGAAAATGCTCTTGATGAAGTCAGAGCACGATGGGGTTTTGCTGATCTTGACGAACGGAGTTATCGAAGTGTTCTTGAAGATAAGCTTCGAGACCTCGAAACCGAACAGAATGATCTTGTAATGTCAATAAGCCAGATCAAAGCTAATATCGGAACTTTGGAAAAACAAGCAGAGGGGCCGATTAATGAGCAGATAGAAAATCAAATTGAGACAGACCCTGTTATGACACTTCTTGCTCAGCAGCTTGCTTTGCAACAGTCTAATCTTGCCGGCAGGCTTACAAAATTTGGTGAGAATCACAGGTTGATACAACAGGCAAGAGAAACAATAGAAAAGATAAGAGAAAAAAGGTCTATCAGAAAGGCTGAAATAGCTGAGCAGACCCGCCAATCTAATCTCAAAAATGCACAAGATAATCTTGTTGTCCTGATGAGCAGATATGAAGAACTTGAAAAAATGAGAGGTATCAGTTTAACCAGGAAAGCTGACTATGATCAGGCAAAAGTGCAGTACCAAAAACGTCTTGTAATTAAAGATGAGCGTAAAGACACTCTTAATGCACTTAGAGAACAGATCGAAAAAATGAAGATTGTTCACGATGATCCGGAAACACCCAAAGTTCAAGCTGTTGGTATGGCTCCGGTACCTTTGGAAATCAGCTTTCCGAAATGGCAGCTTTTCTTCCCTGCTGGTTTTTTGCTTGGGTTTATGTTAGGTATAGGGCTTGCGTTCCTTGTTGAATTGTTGAATGATACTGTCAGAACACCAGCTGATGTAGGCAGATATCTTCGCATTCCTTTATTAGGTGTAATTCCTGATTCGTCAGAAGATTACCATGTCAAGGGTATAGATATGTTTAAGGTAACGACCTTAGCGCCTTATACGATCATAAGTGAAGCTTATCGTAAGTTTAGAGCAAACATTCAATTGTCAGAATCTGCGCAGAATTCAAAGACGCTGTTGGTCAGCAGTGGTATGGCAGGTGACGGCAAAACATCAGTGGCCTCTAATCTTGCTATGACCTTGATTGCCAGTGGAAACAAGGTGCTTCTTATAGATGCTAATTTCTGGAAGCCAAACCTGCATAGCATTTATTCTCAAGATTCGAATAATGATTTTAGCTTAGGTTTAAGTTCTTTCCTGAAAGGTGAGTGTGGCAGCGATGAAATTGTTAAAAACAGCAACGTAGAAGGTCTGGACCTGATTAGCTCTGGGAAGTCGCCTTCTAATCCTGCTGAACTTCTTAGCTCTGACAAGATGAGGCAGCTTACCGATGCGCTTCGAAGTAGCTATGATTATGTCATAATTGACGGTCCGCCTGTGTTACTTGTTAGTGACGTTAAAGTTCTTGCAAGGAATGTGGATGGCAGTATTCTTGTATTCAATGCTGCTACGACAAAACGAGGCGCTGCTTTGAGGACTCTCAGAGAGTTGAGAGAGGTGAACGCTCCGGTCGTTGGCTGTGTACTCTTTGCGGTAAAAGCCCTCAAGGGTGGTTATTTCAACGAGCAGTATAAGTCTTATGAAAAATACAATAAGGCACAGCTTGCTAAAAAAGCCTAATTATTGTATTTGTAACATCATTTTGAGTTGATATGAAATTATAGTCCGCCGATAACACAAGTTATCGGCGGACTATTTATTTGCATCGTAGCAATTTTGCATTTTAGTACAACACTCTCGCAACAATAAAGACAAAAACGACAGTTTTAAGGGCTGTAGAGAAATTATTGTTTCGATTTAAAATCACGAAAACACCGGTCTTGACTGGTAGGGGGTAAGTATCTATAATTACATGTTTAATGTTTTAGGAGCTAAGAATTTATGGCCAAGAAGAAAGCTAAAAAGAATCTTTGTGAGCGGTGCAGCGGCCTTTGTTGCAGATATTTTGCGTTGCCTATTGAAACGCCTGAAGATAGGGATGATTATGATGACATAAGGTGGTATCTTTGTCATGAGGGTACGAGTGTTTTTGTTGAAGATGGTGATTGGTATATAAATATTCAGAACAAGTGTAAGTATCTCAGTGAGAAAACTTATAAGTGTACCAATTATGAAAAAAGGCCTAAGATATGCAGGAAGTACACAACAGATGATTGCGATTTGGTTGAAGGTGAATATGATTATGAGTTGCATTTTACAGATGACAAGCAGATGCTTGAATATATTAAGGTCAAGTTTGATAATAAAGCTAATAAGAACAAGCAGGAAGTTAAAAAAAGAGTAGCAGCAAAAAAGAAAGCACAAAAACTTAGAAAGAAATAAAGATGAAGATCAAACCGGTAAAAGGTACAAGGGATTTTTATCCTGAAGATATGGCGATTCACAATCTTATTCTTGATGGCTGGAAGCAGTCATCTTTGCGTAATGGGTTCGAGGAATATGAAGGGCCTATCTTTGAGTACCTGAAGATGTACCAGGTTAAAAGCGGCGACGAGATCGTTGATCAGCTTTTTAATTTTACCGATCGTGGTGGCCGGAGACTGGCTATTCGTCCCGAGATAACACCGACTTTGGCGAGGATGGTAAATCAGAAGATCAATGCATTATCCAAACCGATAAAATGGTTTTCACTGCCGAGAATGTGTCGTGCAGAAAGGCCCCAAAAGGGCAGACTTCGCGAGTTTTTCCAATGGAATATTGATATCATTGGTATTGACGATGTTGTCGCTGATGCGGAAGTGGTTTTTACAACATTGGACTACCTCCGTAGCGCGGGTCTTAGCAGCGATGATATAAAAGCCAAAATATCGAGCCGAAAGCTTCTTGCTGCTGTTTTGACAAGCTTTGGTATTAACCAGGAAAAGATTGAAGCCCTTTATCCCGTGCTAGATAAGAAATCTAAGATAAGCGAAGATGCATTTGAAGAAATGCTTTCAGAAATTATCAGTAGTTCTGAGATAATCGAAAAAATAATAAAGATGATGAATGTTGATTCATCTGATCAGCTTGTTGAGTTTACAGAGTTTAACGATGAGATACAAGAGGCAGTTGAGGAAATCCAAAGGCTTTTTATGTTGCTCGATGAAATGGGTGTAGCTGACTACTGCGTATTTGATATGAGTATCGTAAGAGGCTTGGCGTATTATACAGGCGTTGTTTTTGAAATACATGATACTGTCGGACAGCTTCGCGCGATTTGCGGCGGGGGCAGATATGACAGCTTGTTGAAACAGTTTGGTGGTCCGGAAATTACCGGCACAGGTATGGGGATGGGAGATTGTGTGCTGGAAATATTGCTTCGCGAAAGAGGGCTTATCGACGATAACATGCCTACAAGGCAGCTTGATTACTTCATTGCTTATACAGATGAAAGTCTTGCGTCTGAAGTAATTAAGACGGCTGCGAAAATAAGAACAGCAGGGCTTTGTGCTAATTTTAGTTATAAGTCAAATAAGCTTGCTAAACAACTCAAGCAGGCATCAGAGCAAAATGCAAAAAAGACGATTATAATTGGCGGTGAGTTTATTGAGAATCAGGAATTTGCGGTTAAGGATATGCAGACTTCTCAGCAGGAACTTATCAAAGCTGAAGTGTTTTTTAAGAAGCTGAAGTAATTTTAAAGGACAAAATGCAAACTATGGGCTCAAATCATTACGAGTTGGTCTTTGAAAACTGGCTCAAAGATAACCATATAAAGTTTACTCGAATTGATGAAACCAAGAGAGCGAGGTTGGGGAAAGCGAGCATTAAAAGCTTTGATTATTTTGTCTATGCTGGTAGTCATAATGTTATTATAGCTGATGTTAAAGGTAGAAAGTTTAAGGGCACCAGTTTTGAAAAACTGACATCTCTGCAATGCTGGGTTACTGAGACTGATATTACAGATATTGAATTCTGGCAAAAAATATTTGGTGATGATCACCACGCGGTGTTCGTTTTTGTTTATGATGTGCAAAATGTGGATGTAGATTTTGACGGCAGAGATGTTTATGATTTTGCTGGGAAGAGGTATTTGTTTTTCTGTGTAGAACTCGATAAATATAAAAAATATATGAGAGTAAGAAGTCCGAAGTGGAAAACCGTGACACTTTCAGCTGATGATTTCAGAGCTTATGCAGTTGAAATGAAAGATTTTTTTAAAAAATGAGAATTATAGCGGGCAAAAAACGAGGTTTGCATTTGCTGAGTCCCAAGGGTGATGTTTCCAGACCTATCACTGACAGGGTGAAGGAGTCGCTTTTCAGCGTTTTGTATAAATATGACATTCCCGCTGATATGGTAGTTGCGGATATTTTCAGCGGAATTGGTTCTATTGGTCTGGAGGCTTTGAGCAGGGGGGCGAAGTTTTGTACTTTTATAGAAAAAGATTCGAAGATAGCTGTGGTATTAGAAAAGAATATTGCCAAAGCAAACTTTGTGAAAGAGTCTAAAGTAATTCGTACCAATGCTTTTAAATCTGGTGCCCCGGTTGATGAGGAGAAATACCATTTTGTTTCTGTCGATCCACCTTTTCCTCTTACGAGAGATGTAAGTGAAACTTCTCAACTAGCAGGTATGTTTGGAGTTTTGCAGAGTCAGCTTGCTCCTGATGCGATCGTTATTGTCAGAACTCATAAGTGTGTTGATCTGCTGGACAATTATGGATTTTTAAAACAGATCGACCGCCGTAAGTGGGGCATAAATGCAGTTGCTATTTTTCAATATGATATATACTAATCCCAGTTGAATTTTTCCGTTTGTCCGCGAGCAAATAACTTGAAATAAAAAGTTACAGATTTGTTCGCGGAAATTTACTACCCTGAAGGGTATAAGATGACCAATAAAGAAGCTGCGATAACAATAATCGGGAAATTGCGAGAACAAGGCTTTGAAGCATTGCTGGCCGGCGGGTGTGTTCGTGACATGCTGCTTGGCAGGCAGGCTAAGGACTATGATGTTGCTACCAGTGCCAAGCCTGATGAAGTTTCAAAGTTGTTCAGGCGTACTCTTCAAGTCGGTGCAAAGTTCGGAGTGGTTATTGTTCTTCTCGATGATCAGCAGGTAGAAGTTGCAACGTTCCGGACAGAATCAGGCTATGTCGATGGTCGCCATCCGACGGAAGTTGAATTTACTACTGCCCACGAAGATGCAAGCAGACGGGATTTTACTATTAACGCCATGTTCTATGACCCGGTGGAGGAAAAAGTTATAGATTATTTTAATGGCCGGGATGATCTGAAACGGAAGATGATAAGAACTGTCGGCGATGCTCAGCAGAGATTTAAAGAAGATTATTTAAGAATGCTGCGTGCGGTTAGGTTTTCCGCTCAACTTAATTTTAAAATCGACCGGCAAACATGGCAGGGGGTTTGTGATAATTCTGAAAAGATATCCAAAATAAGCGGCGAAAGAATCTGCATGGAACTTAACGGCATACTTACCTGCCCGGCAAAATCTTATGCTGCACAAATGCTTTTTGATAGCGGCTTATCACGGGCGATATTTAATAACTTTGACGACAAATCCGCTATTGAAGGTATCTCTGTGCTGAATCAGATGCCCGATAATATTGATTTTATTACGGGTTTGGCGGCTTTTTTTGCAGGTTTTGAAACTAAAGATGCGATAAAGAAATGCAAAATTCTAAGCCTGAGCAGAAAGCAGAATAATCAGTTAAGGTTTTTGCTGTCTAATAGAGGCCGGCTCTTAAATGAGAATATGTCATTGTCTGAATTGAAAACTTTTTGTGCAAATGATCATTTTGAAGAGCTTTATGAATTTGAGGCTGCAATACAAAAACACCAAAATGACACTGAACTGCTTAATCTAATAGCACTTAAAGAGAGAATTAAATCCCTCGGCGATATTGATTATAGTCCGGCTCCTTTGCTTAATGGTAAGCAGTTGCAGGAATTAGGCTCAGTGGAAGGGCCTTGTCTCGGTGAGTTGGCAAAACAATTATATATCGCTCAGCTTGAAGAAGAAATTACCACAAAACAGCAGGCTAAGGATTGGGTGATAAGCTGGTTTAAAAATAACCCTCCAAAATAATTATGAATCCTTTTACATTATTAATAAAACCATCAGGTTCGGATTGTAATATTGATTGCAAGTATTGCTTTTATAAAAACCGCTCTGCTAAAGTCGGCACCGGTAAACAAAGGATGAGCCTTAAAGTTCTTGAAAAGCTGGTCAAAGATTATCTTGCACTTGGATTCGGAATAAACGGTTTTGCCTGGCAGGGGGGTGAGCCTACTTTGATGGGGCTTGATTTTTTCAAAGAAGTTGTAAGGCTGCAAAATGAGTATAAGACACAGGATCAGGTGATTGAAAATTCACTTCAGACAAATTCTATTTTGCTTGACGATGATTGGTGCGAGTTTCTTTGTGAAAATAATTTTCTTGTGGGCATAAGTATTGATGGACCTAAGAATCTGAATGACCATTACCGGGTTAATTTTAATAGTTGTGGCACTTTTGACAAGGTGATGACGGCAATCGAAAGATGTAAAAAGCATGAAGTTCAATTCAATACTTTAACTTTGTTGAATGATAATAATGTTGAACATATTAAAGAGCTTTTCGATTTCTTTGTTGAAAATGATATTAAATACCAGCAGTTTATTCCGTGTGTAGAGACAGACCCCAATACTGGTGGAGTTGCGGATTTTTCGATAACGCCAAAGCAATATGGCGACTTCTTATGTGGGCTTTTCGATCTTTGGTATGAATATGGTCCGGAAAAGATCAGCATTCGTGATTTCGACTCTATTATCAGTTTTTGTCTTAGCGGCAAGCATACCATCTGTACTTTCAGCAGGCAATGCAGCGGTTATATCGTTGTTGAACATATGGGTGAATGTTTCTGCTGCGATTTTTTCGTTAGAGATGAATTTGGTCTTGGCAATATCTTTGAAACTAATATTGCTCAGCTTGCCTGTAGTAATGTGAAAAGGAAATTTGCCCGTAACAAACAGAAGCTGCCGAGCAAATGTCTTGTTTGCAGACATCTTGATGTGTGTCGCGGCGGATGCATGAAAGACAGGATTGTGATTGATGATTCACAAAACAGGCAAAACTATTTCTGCGAAAGTTACAAAGCTTTCTTTGAACACTCAATGCCTCGGTTTATGCAGATAGCAGGCAAAGTTGCGTCTGGTCAGCAGGACTTTAACCGGTAGTGATAAAAAAAAAGGCCCTGAAAATGATTTCAGAGCCTTTGACTATTTTTAATATCTTTAGATTAATTTAGTTATTCCCGGCATCGGAACAGGATTAGTTTTCATTGGGCCAAACTCATATTTTTCAGGAGTAAGGTCCAGCTTAGAAGCGTTCATTGCCCAGCTCAATTTCATAGCTCTGCCAGTGTAGGTACTCATTCTGCCAGCTATCGCGGTCAATGTGCTTTCAGCAACACGTTTGGCTTCATTAATAGGCTCATTGTTGCGGATAGCTGCGATGAGGTCTGCGTGTTCTACTTCGTATGGATTCGGAGAGGCTTCTTTGGGCTCAAAAGGTTTGTCACCGGTTATTTTACCAGTAGCGCCGTCAAGATAAGCAATGCCTTTAGTACCTACGATTCTCTCCGAGACATTAGTTGTACAGCCGTCCATTTGGCGACACATACTTGTTATTTTTGCACCGTTTGGATAATCATATTCTACTGTGAAGTGGTCGAATATGTTGCCGTATTGTGGAGCGGTTCTTATATGCCTTCCACCAATGCCCATACATTTTACGGGTATTTTACCAAACGCCCAGTTGACAACATCAAGGTTATGGAGGTGCTGTTCAACGATATGGTCTCCGCAGATCCAGTCATAGAAGTACCACCTTCTGCACTGGCGTTCCATTTCGGTCCATTGCGGGTTGTCAGCAGGTCCCCAACCTAACATTCCGCCACCATTCCAGTAGCACTGTGCGGCAACTATCTCGCCGATATCACCATCGTGAATTCTTTTCATAATATCAAGGTAATGTTTCTGATGACGTCTTTGTGTGCCAGCAACAACGGAAAGCCTTTTTTGCTCTGCAAGTTCAGCAGCTTTTATAACTAAACGAACTCCCGCCGGGTCAACAGCTACTGGTTTTTCCATGAAAACATGTTTGCCCGCTTTGATTGCAGCTTCAAAATGTTGAGGCCGAAATCCCGGAGGAGTGGCAAGAAAAACTATGTCAATTTCGTCGAGGTCGATCAGTTTCTGGAAAGCATCAAAACCACTGAAGCATCTTTCTTCTGTCAAGTTGATTCTGCTCGGGCCTTCAATTTTCTGAACCCATTTATTTCCTGTTTTCATAAGTTCAAGTGAGCTGTCGACTCTGTCTTTAAAAAGATCAGCCATCGCGTATATCTCTACATTGTCTGCTGCTCTCATGCAGTCACCAACCGCGCCGGTTCCTCTGCCGCCACAACCTACCAGACCAATACGCAATTTATCTGAACCTGCTGCAAAGGCTTTGCTCATCGGGCTTGTCATCGTTGCCAGCGAAACTGCCGCTGAGGCCTTCATAAAATCTCTTCTTGTAAAATTATTCATTTGCCGCTCCTGTTTATTTTTTTAAAAATTAAAAGTTGTCACATTCTCTGTAAGCGTCGATAACTGCTCGTTCACCTTTTTTACCTTTTATACTGTTGCCGTGTTCCATGCCGAGTATTCCATCAAATTTTCTGTCGTGCAGATATTTGAAGATGTTTTTATAGTTGATCTCGCCGGTGGTTGGTTCATTTCTTCCCGGGTTGTCACCCATCTGGAAATATTTAATTTCAGACCACGCTCTTTGAATATTTGGGATCAGATTGCCTTCAGAGATTTGCTGATGGTAAAGGTCGTCAAGGATCTTGCAGGATGGGCTGTCCACAGCTTTGCAAATCTGGTATGCCTGTGGAATTTTACTTAAAAACAATCCCGGATGGTTCCATCTGTTTAAAGGCTCAAGCACCATAACTAATCCGGATGGTTCAAGGACGGCGGCGCATTTTTTAAGAATTTCAATACAATTTGCAGTTTGGTAATCCCATTCAATGTTATTTACGAAACAGCCCGGCACAACAGTAGTCCATTTTGCATTAACTCTTTTTGCAACTTCGACAGCTTTTTTCATTTGTCCTAACAGCCATTTTGTTTTTTCTTCTTCGGGCATAACGAAAACAGATTCTTTGAAGTTGGCGTAACTAACAAAAATGCCCATCTCCATATTGAGCTGCTGCATTTTTTTGCCGATCTTTTTCTGCGTTTCAACATCTCTGCCCATCATGCCGTTATCTTCCATAGCGGTGAAACCTTCATCAGCCATGAATTGCAATTGGTCCAGGAAGTCTTTACCTGCATGTTTTTCGAACATTCCAAAATGAGGTGCATATTTCATTTTGAACTTGGCAGTGTTGGATTGTGAATTGGCTTTCGTTGCTGAAGTCCCTAATGAAACCGCTGCAGCTGTGATAGCGGCAGAGCCAATAAAGTTTCTTCTGGAAAGCAGATGTGATGCCGATTTGTCATATTCCATTGTAAAACGCTCCTTATTATGGACGAAAATATATTCAATTTATGGATTATATTACATAAATTGCAGAAATAAACACAAAGTACTCATCGCAATGTGTACATATACATTGTATGCAATAGATTTGTTCAGCACCAATCTTTTTTTATAGAAAAGTGCCGTAAAATTGGAACTTGATTATAGATATTGTAGTTTTGCTACCTAAGAGCCTGCCAATTTATTGGGTCATTGCTGTAATTTCTTAACGGCCTTTTAAATAGCATATACCCCTGTCCGTCAGCTTCCTCTGGCCATGGGTCTTTTTCTCCGTATTCAACATGTTCAGCAGTGATATATATACGTTCATTGTCGTTATCAAAATCAGATGTCGGTATTGCCAGCTCTAATTTTTCTCCGCTATTGTTTAATTGTCCATCAAAAGGTCCTAATACCGGTCTTGATGTAGGTCCATAGATACTGTTGAATACAGCTGGGTTTTTAGCAATTACCAGATAGCCCCTGACAGGCATCACAGTATTAAGCGGGAAAGTAAAATCAATGCCGTCAACAAATGCCCATGGAACATTAGTATGAGATTCACTGTCGTAGGCCTGTAAAGTTATCGCCTGACCACTTACGTTGTACAGGACTATAAATTCGGCATCACTGGAATATTGAGGGTGGTACATTATCTGGTTAAATATTATTGGTCCGACTTTCGGATATGCATTTTCTGCTGCCGGAGTTATCTGACTCATCGCGACAAAATCACAATCGCCCGTAGATTTGACATGTCTTCCAAAGGTAGTTGCCGTAAGAGCGGCACCAAATTCCTGGCTATCATAGTATCCGGTTAGTTGGCCATCTTTTCCGGAACGTAAGAATACATTTTCACCCTTTGAGCTGAGGCCGAAAGATTTATGACAGCCCGGGTCAGCGGCGTTACCGAAATGCATCGATGCATAAAATACCACATATCCGTTGGCTGATACTATTGTCGGTTTGGCAATTTCATATTTCATAAAGTCTGCATCGTTGTTATCGCTGTCGCTTATGAACCATCCGCCAATGTCTATTGCTTCATCTGTTGTGTTGTGAAGCTCTATCCAGTCGCATTGTCCGGATGCCGGGTTGGAAAGCACTTCATTGATGACAATTGCTCCAGGTATAGGCAGATTGGCACTGTCTTTTTTGCCGGGATTTCCATGCAGGTCACTGCTTGGCATCCACGATTCTTTTTCGTTCCAGCTGTTAACGTCATTATTGTATGCATTACGAATTACGAGTGAACTGCCAAGCCCATCGGTGCTTGGATACCATCCGTCTTTATATTCGAAGTCGAGTATCACATCATCCAAAGCATCAGTCAACTTGACCCTCTCACCTGAGTTGTCCAGGCTGCCGATATATTGGCCTGCGACATTAATCCCACTGCCGTATTTTGCTTTAAAGGCATCAATGTCTTTTACAACTACGATATATTCTCCGCTGTTGAGATAAATATTACCAAATGTAAAGTTAATTCCTTCTCTAAAGTGTACCAGATTCAGATTTATCGGCGATTCAGTAATATTTGTAAGTTCTATAAACTCAGTATTCGGATCATCGGGATTATTAGTATCGCCAGGGTGATACATTATCTCTGTAATACGCAAAGCATTGCCAACATCGGTGGTGGTAAAGGCTGCTTCATTGATAGCGCTCCACTGATTGTTATCATCAAATTCTCTTGCTTTTACTAATATATTTTCAGTAATTACAATCGGTCCTGTGTATTCTATAGCGGTTGTATTAATAGCCCCGCCTGGGAGCCTTGGGTCGCTACTATCCGTAGTGTAGTATATTTTACCTGGAGTTATACACCTTCCTGTTATTCCTTCAAGAATAAGATCGAAACTCATATCATTGCTGTCTACTGATGCCTGGTGCACTTCGACAGCGATATAATTTTGACCTTCATTAAGGATCGATGGGTCTAACTCATAGCTGACATAGATGTTCTCATCTTCTCCTTCGATCTCACTGGCAGCAAGCTTAGTGTATCGTAGCCTGCCGTCTGAGATATTAAATCTCGGCAGTACATTGTTATTTAAATATACAACTGCTCCGTCATCATACAATAACTTCAAAGTTAAAGTATGAACTCTATTGGGGTCGATTATTTCGAAAGTTTTTCTAAAATATGTAGTTATATATTTGTTCTCTGGATCAGGTCCATAATTTATTATGGTATTTTCATCATCTTCGCCATAGCCGAAAGGAGAATTTCCTTCAAACCAACCACTGTCATTAAAGTTCATAACTGACCAACCTGTACTTTGGTTGGAACCGTCATCGAGATATTTCCAGGGCTCGTTTGTATCTATGAATGTAGTTATCTTTGGAATATCTGAAACTTCCATTGTAAGCTCAAAACCTGATACAACTTTTCCGCCATTGCTGTTAAATATAGGAGGAGCAATAAACTGGCTGTCCATCCATTCAACTCTGTCTTTGAGCCAGTCTTTCATAAATCCAATATGTTCAGGGTAAGTCAAAGGCGGTGGGCCTTCAAAATCATCGTCACCATGTCCCCACCCGGGATTAGGCCAGTTGTATTTATCTATTATTTGCCATTTTTCAAAATTTCTTTCCTGCGACTCATCAAGATAAGCAGCGGTCTCGTCGATTTCGTTCATCAAAGTATCTGCTGAAAATCTGCCTCTGCGAAGACTGAACCAGCGATCAATATAGCTTATGTGGAATTCAATATCCTCGAACATCAAAGCATACCATTTGTAGGCGGTGAAGTTGTCATAATATGCGTAGTACCAACCAACAGGATTCCATCCAGCATTATAATAAGCATTACCAAGTGACAAATTGTAGTCCCATGCGGGACCCATCTTCAGTTTGCCGCCACGGTCTTTATACATAAATGTGCTGAGTCTGTAGCCATCGATATTCTTTGCCAGCTCTACCAATATCTGGCTGTCAATAAAAGAGTTTGCGTCGGCGTATTTTGCATATCCGGTTTCAGGGTCATCGAAGTCCGGCCTAGATAGTGCGTTTTGGAAGTCATAAATGTAATTCGCAATATATGATTTCTGAGCTTCAGTTGCCTCTTCTGATTTTGGTTCGACAAAACGAAGTACTCCCATTTGTGTTGATATACCTATCGGGTCATCCGGGTCGGGCCTGTCATTTTTGAGTATATATCCTCCTGTTATTTCAGGTTCTTCGTTGTCATAAGGCGTGATTTTTTCGATAGCTACTCTATTTTTATCTCGCTTTATTTTCTCCATGAAATAATATACACCAACGTAATCAGCCATAGTTATAGGGCCGCCGTTAATATTGATGAATCCTTCCATATAAACAACTCTTGGCGCATATTGGCCTATATCATTGCTCCATTTATAAACAAGATAGTTTC
>CAYZEH010000011.1:23237-27180 GCA_964477135.1 uncultured Pirellulales bacterium
CGGAGATAATTCGATATAAGTTTCTGATGTGATATCACTTTCAGCCATATCTTTATTTTTGGCCATTGCCCGGACGATTGTTGTTTCATTTATTGTGATCGGAGCTGTGTATTTTTCTGACATCTGGTGTGGGGACTCGCCATTTATTGTGTAGTAAATAATAGCGTTTTCATCCTGAGAAAATAATTCAACGGCGAAAGGTTCAGTGAAACATTTGCTTTTTACCGATAAGTTTACAGGTTTTGACAGTCCTGAATATCCCACGCCGTTTGTTTTGCCCGGAGTCGGCTGTGAGAAAAGCTTCCAGTTGTCACTTAGATCTGGAAATCTTCCAAAAGATATATCTGTTGTCTGGGGCCCAAAATTTATTGAATCAACTATAGTGCTGCCGTCATTTTCATACAGGATAGCACTTTCCCCATTGGCACTAAGTTTAAAATCTACATGTAAAGTTCCAAGTTCCGGAGAGCCGTCAGTCCATATCAGCAAATAGCAATGTGGATTGATTGTTGTTTTATCAGGGTCGTTATCTGGTATTTGCCAGATATTGCCGGCATCACTTAAATACATACCGCCAATGTTAAAAGCAGTATTTGTCGGGTTATAAAGCTCTATCCAGTCGGAGTAATTTCCAAATTCGTCAGCGATACAATTATCATTCGACGCCATGAATTCATTGATAACTATAGGGCCGAATTCTTTTTGCCAGTATCCCGCCAACCGGGCAAAATCGACCATGTCGATCAAGGCAGAATCATCAATGTCGCCGCAATTAAAAACAGTTGTCCCCGTCCTGTTTAGCAGTTGGATTTGTTCGAAGCCCAAAGCTTCATCATAAATACGAAAATCGTCAATCTTTCCAATAAAATTACGGCTGCTGTCAGAGTGACCGGTGCCGATCTTGGCGATATTTATTTCCGGGGCGATCTCCTGTTTGTCCTGTGATACACTGTCCAGATATAATTCTACTGAATTTACATCCCCGACAAGTGTTACAAATCGCCATTTTTTATAAAAGTCAACATCATCTGTCCATGTAACATTGTCAGAACCAGAGTTGATAAACCTTGCTTTGTCATTGTCTATGATATAAAAGCAGTTGTACTGGTCTGCATCGTCTCCGAAGATTGTCGAACCGACAGCCTGCTCATCTTGTGGTGCAGTGCTGTACACCCAAAAGCTGATTGTCCAGTTGCTTGTTAGCGAGATATCGTTTATATCTACAACGCTGTCGCCATCAAATGCTAAGCCGCTTTCTATCCGTCCGTCTGTCCATTTGCCTCCGCTGATAATACCGGTATTGTCTGAGCTGCTGTCATAGGCCAGATTTCCTGTTCTTTCATCGAACTTCCAGTGATTTCTCAAAGAAGCAGGCTGACAGCCATTTTCCAACCATTGTTGCGCTAGAAGGGCAATGTCCTCGAAATCCACCTTGGCGTTGTAATCTAAATCGCCGGGGGGAAATGTTGATGCAAAACAAAGTGGTACAGCTAAAGCCAATAACAAAAATAACAATGATGAACAGGTTATTTTAAACATGTTGACGGATTCTCCAATTTTTAAAGTTCCTTTTATGAGACTTTAATTCCAACTCCATGGTTGCTAAATTAACCATTTTACTTAGAAATAGGCGCACATTTAACTAGCTATATTAACATAAATCGGCTAATATTTCAAGAAATTTAACCTCTAATGGCGGTTAATGACGATTAATATTTTAAGATGATTAATGTTTTAATTTGAAGATAGGTGATTTTAACGGACTTACCGGCTGTGTTTTTTGTTGACACGGAAACGTTTTAATTATACTATATTAACCGTCAAGTGCTTTTATGTAAGTGTTTGTGTTTTTTAACCTTAAGTTAAGCGTAGCCTCCGCGATTAAGCGAGGTGTGGGTAACTGCTGGGGTGTTTTTGGGTTACTTTGATAGTCGAACGATGGTTTTTTGGAGATATTTCGATGTTTAATAGAAAGACAGTATTAGCTGGTTTAATAGCAACTCTTATCCTGACATCTTTAGGGTTGGGCCAGACTCTTGAGGATAATTGGAATGATTTCCTGCATTATACCAAGATAGGCAGGTTTGACTTAGCTGCTGGTTACGCACAGGCTGTTATTGATAGTAACCCTGATCCGGTAGAGTTGCTTATGTTGAGTGAATCTAACGTTCAAGGCTATTCCATCCTCCTGAAAGTTAAGGATAACAAACCAGGTTCTGAATTAGCCAGGCTTACAGATCAACTGCTGACCGTCATAGAGGAGGGTCGGTATCAACGCCGCTCTGCTCCTAAGATCATCGCTGAAGAGATAAGAAGGCTTAGCAGTACTGCAAGAGGCAAGTACGCAGCTGTCAAAAGACTTAAAAATGCTGGTGAGTATGCAATTGTATATATGCTTGATGCTATGGCAGATGACACAAGGAAAGATGAATTGCCGGATATTATCTGGGCATTGCCTCAGATTGGCAAAGATGCTATCAGACCTCTGACAACCGCATTACAGACTGACAATATAGCTGTCAAATCTGAGGTTATTAAAGCACTGGGTAAAATTGGTTATCCGCAGTCACTGGCTTACCTGAAATATGTTGCAGAAAAAGATGAATCCGGACAATTGCGTCAGCTTGCTGAGGAAAGCATCTCTGAGATAGACCCTGCTGCTTTAAAGCTTCCAGCTGCCCAGCTTTTCTACAGACTTTCCGAACATTATTATGATCATTCGCCATCTCTGGCACCAATTGAGGAATCCGAAACCGGTAATATCTGGTTTTGGGATGAGCAGGCTAAAAGGTTGATAATGCACAAGGTTGACAGAGATTACTTCTATGAACTAATGGCGATGAGAGAATGTGAAAATGCACTAAAAGCGGATTCTGGTTTTGGTATGGCCATAGGCCTTTGGGTTGGGTCATTCTTCAAAGCGGAAGCAACCGACCTTGAAATGCCCGATTATTTCGGTGCCGGACACGCAGATGCGATGACTTATGCCACAACCGCTGGTCCTAAATATATCCACCAGGCTTTGGCAAGGGCGATCAAAGACGAAAATGCTTATGTAGCTCTTGCGTGTGTGGAATCGCTTGCAACCGTTGCTGGTGAAAAATCTCTCCTTTACAGGATGGGCATTGATCAGCCTTTGGTTCGGGCACTTAGATTTAATGACAAAGCTGTAAAATTCAGTGCTGCGATCGCAATAGCTGCTGCCGGCCCTCAGAACCAATTTCCGGAAAGCTCGCTTGTAACTGGAAATCTTGCTGCGGCATTAAGTGCTGATGCTGACGTTAATGATGCTTCCGAGCTTTGGGATGCTTCAATGGCTGACAGCTATGCCGTTCGCTCTGCTAAAGTTATGCTCAAAGTTGCGCAGGCGAGAAACACCATTATAGACCTTAACCAGGCGAGCCAGGCTCTTAAAGATGCTACTTCTGACAGCAGAACCCAATTGCAGGTATTAGCAGGGCAGATATTGGCTTACTTTGATACTGCTGACGCTCAAAAGTGGATCGCTGATATGGGCTTGAACGAAAAGAACGATATGAATGTCCGCATCGAAGCATTTAATTCACTGGCGTTATCGGCAAAGATAAATGCTAATCAGCTTGATGATGATACAATTGACGCTATTTACAGCATAATAAGCTCTGAAGATGCTGACCCGCAGCTGCGCGTGGTTGCTGCGTCTGCTTTCGGAGCACTTAACCTGCCGAGCGATAAAGTTAAAAGACTGCTGCTCGACCAGGCAAAAAGCTAAGATTTCAGCCTTTACAGGCTTATTGTATATCAAAATAATACCAGCGTATAATAGTGTTTTACACGAACACAATTATGCGCTATATTTTTTTATATATACTGATCTCAATTGAATTTTTCCGTTTATCCGTGGGTAAATATACCAATCCCAATTAAATTTTTCGCTTTATCCGCGGGTAAATAACTCAAAGAT
>CAYZEH010000012.1:0-2268 GCA_964477135.1 uncultured Pirellulales bacterium
AGAGGTTTAGTTGGGAATGTGTAGAGAGAATTGCTTACCATGCGAAACTTGTGTGTGTAAGGTGTGAACGAATAATATGAAGTACCTTAAAAAAGCAAAATTTAAGCTCGTTTTATACAGCTTACGAAGCAGTAAAATCCAGACCACAATGCCAAAAAACTTCTTGAGGTGACAAAATTATGATATATACAGTTGGGCATTCTAATTATGAAATTGATAATTTCATTAAAGTTATTTCCAGCTATGGTATTGATTTTATAGTAGATGTACGTTCCTCACCATATAGCAAGTATTGTCCACAATTCAATAGAGAGAATATTAAAGATTCCTTGAAAAATATCGGAATTCAGTATTTATTCTTAGGCAAAGAACTTGGAGCCAGACCAAACGATTCATCCTGTTACTATGGCGGGAGAGTGCAGTTTGATCTTTTAAGAAAAACTGAGTTATTTAAACAAGGAATTGCCAGACTTAAAGATGCTGATAGTAAAGTGTGTTTGCTGGCAATAATGTGCTCAGAAAAGAATCCTATAGACTGCCACCGCACAGTTCTTATTTCCAGAGTTCTAAAGGAAGAGGGAATAGACGTAAAGCACATTATCAGTGATACCGAAGTAATTGATCAAAGCCAGATAGAAGAACAACTCCAAAAGAAGTTTAAATTGGAGCCGTTATTATTTGATTCGGAAAATGCTGCTCAGGAGAGAGTAGCAGAAGCTTATGAAAAGCAAGAGGAACACATAACCTATAAGCAAAATGTGGAGACTAAAATTGGATCAGAATACTAAACCAACGCTATATACGATTGGTTTTGCCAAAAAGAGTGCACAAGTTTTTTTTTCTTTACTAAAAGCCAACAATGTTAAGATATTGATTGATATCAGATTAAATAACATTTCGCAATTAGCTGGATTTACAAAAAAAAATGATCTGAAATATTTTCTAAAAAAAATTTGCAACATAGATTATATCCACCGTCCTGATTTTGCACCGACCAAAAATATTTTAGACGCATACAAAAAGAAGGAAATAACGTGGGATCAGTATGAGTTAGATTATAAAAAATTATTGAAACAGCGAAGTGTTGAAAATGAAATTGATAATGTCGAATTGAATAAGGCGTGCTTACTTTGCAGTGAACCAACATCTGAAAAGTGCCATAGACGACTTTTGGCAGAATACTTTAAAAAAAACATAGAGGAAATAACAATCAAACACTTATGATTTAAACGGAGGATAGAGGAAATGGCGAGAATTGTTTGTTTAGCTAATTCGTATAAGCGTGGAGGTCGTTGTATTGCGGGTATTGATTTAGATACTGGGCAATGGGTGAGACCTATAGGAAATGGACATGAAGGAGCTATTGGAGAAGAAAGAATAATAAATGGGGCAGAACCGAAAATATTAGATGTTCTTGAAATACAACTTGATGGTGACGCAGATGACAGAGGTTGTCAACCAGAAAACAAGGTGTTTAAATCATCGCCTTGGCGTAAAGTTGGCACAATGTCAGTTGATGAAATTATAAAATATACAGAGAATTCTCACTTCCTGTTGCACAATCATGACAAAAAAGTTCTTCCTTCATATTTTAGGGATGAGATTCCAAGTTCGCAATGGAAATCATTACAGTTGATCCAAGTCGAAAATTCACTTTTTTCAAAAAAACCACGGGGTAAAATTAAATGCGATTTTATCTATTCTTCTCAATCGTATACATTACCAGCACCATGTCCTGAGGCTGATTCTTATCTGAGACAAGGAGGAAGCTATATTTTAACGATAAGTCTGGCCGGACCTTTTGCTCGAGAGATAGGAGATGAGGAATACTGCTATAAAATGGTTGCTGGTGCGATTAAATTGTAAAATTAGAGATTTGGTGGGCAACGAGTTGTTCAGCGTATGGGTGTTTAAAAGGTTAGAAAAAATTGGGTGGAAAATGTTGGCGGGGTGCGGGGGATGGGGGTATAATTTGGGGGGTGTTTTTTTGTCCGTATGGTATTTTTTTATTGAGGTTTTTTTTATGCTTAGACGAGAATTTCTTAAGAGGTCGGCTTTGGGATTTGGGGGAATTGTTGCGTCTGCTTATGGTGTTGGGGCTGGTGGTAAGAAGGTTGATAGTGCGGGTCGGCCTAACATTGTTTTTATACTTACGGATGATCTGGATTTTGATGAGATCGGGCCTTACGATTATCGCAGGTTTCCGTGTCGAAGCGGGGCAGTGGAGGCTGGGTATGGTAAGTCGTTATACGGCAAAGCTAAGATGCC
>CAYZEH010000012.1:2368-5466 GCA_964477135.1 uncultured Pirellulales bacterium
GTGCCGGCTGGGAGGGTTCGGAAAGTTAAGCCCGATGCTGATCCGCTTGATGGTGAGGTGAAGAAGAAGGTCACGGAGATGTACGAGAGGAATATTGCTTATTTGAAAAATGGGATGGGGTTTGATAGCGTTGGGCGAATGCATTTCAGTAATAAGGAAGAGCTTGGTTTGCCTAAGGCATTGGCGGTGCATAATCTTGAGTGGGTTGCTGAGGGGGCTGAGGAGTTTATTGAGGAGAATAAGGATCGGCCTTTCATGCTGTATTTGCCTTTGACTGTGCCTCATGGAAATTATAAATCTAATTTTTTGAAAACTGATGTGCTGTGTACTCCGGCGGGGAAGTTGTCGGCTGGGCCTAAGAGTGGTATGGCGAGCAGAGCGGAAATCGTAAAGCGTTTGAAAGATTCGGGGGTTAAGGATATGCGGTTGGCGATGGCGGCGTATCTTGACGAGTTTACGGGCGCTGTTATGAAAAAAATCGACGAGTGCGGGCTTGGCGATAATACGCTGTTTATATTTACGAGCGATCATCAGGCAAGGGGTAAGTATACGTGCTATGAAAGTTGCCGGGTGCCTTTTATTGCGCGTTGGCCTAAGAGGATTAAGGCTGGTAGTGAGGTAGGCGGTATCTGCGGAAATATTGATGTGCCGGCGACGTTGATCGAGGCTGTTGGCGGTGCGGTGCCTGCGTCGATGACAGAAGATGGGGTTAGTTTTTATGACCAGCTTGTTGGTAAGGGCGGGGCTAAGAAGCGGGAGTCTTTGTTTTTGGAATGTGCGAATATCCGGGCGGTTGTGACGGAGAGGTATAAATATATTGCGAATCGGCCTGGGGAGGCTGCGCTTGAGGCGATGGGTAAGGAGGCTGAGGAATTTAAAAAGACTGGGAAAAAGCGGCGGATAAGCTGGGATGGTACGCCTAATCCGCATCCTGTTGGGTGGGGTGAAGGAGTACGGTATAACTCTGATGCTGATTTTAAGTGCTATTTTGATGTTGACCAGCTTTATGATCTGAAGAACGATGTGTTTGAGCAGAATAATCTGTATGGTAAGGCTGAGTATGCGGAGCTGGTTGCGAAGCTTAGGGCGATGCTGAAAAAGTATCAGGAAAAGTTGCCTCATACGTTTGAAATTGATTGATTGGATTGTTGGCGGAGGTGATGTTTTTGGATATGATGGTATGGTGTTAATAAATCTGTAAAAAGTGTTAAAAAAAGTGGGGGGAAAATGTTGGCGAGGGGGTTGGGATGGGTGTATAATCCGGGATTGTGGTTTATTCGATATTAATTTTATGATTGTTTTTTTATAATTTCAGGGAAATGTGATGGCTAAAAATAAGAAAATTGTTTTGGCGTATAGCGGCGGGCTTGATACGAGTGTTATATTGCCCTGGCTTAAAGAGACTTATGGGTATGAGGTAATTGCTTTTGCGGCTGAGTTGGGCCAAGGTGATGAACTGGCTGGGATCAAGAAAAAGGCAATGGCTACGGGTGCGGTTAAGTGCATTGTTAAAGACCTGCGTAAGGAGCTGGTAGAGGATTATATCTGGCCTATGCTAAAGAGCGGGGCTATCTATGAGCATGATTATCTGCTCGGGACGAGTATAGCTCGGCCTTTGATTGCTAAGCATCAGGTTGAGATCGCTCAGCAGGAAGGGGCGGTTGCGGTTGCTCATGGCGCTACGGGTAAAGGCAATGATCAGGTGAGGTTTGAGCTTACGTTTATGGCTCTTGATCCTACGCTTGAAATAGTTGCGCCTTGGAAGGATGAGAATTTTAAATTGACATCGCGTGAGGCGGCGGTCGATTATGCTAAGAAGCGTAATATCCCTATCGAGCAGAGTAAGAAGAAAATATATTCTCGTGACAGGAATTTGTGGCATATCAGCCATGAAGGTGCCGACCTTGAGGAGCCCTGGAATGAGCCTAAGGACAATCTGTTTGTGATGAGCAGGGTGGTGTCGAAGACGCCTGATAAGGCTGACTATGTGGAGATCGGTTTTAAGGAAGGTGTGCCTGTTCGGCTTAATGGTAAGACAGTCGGCGGGGTTCGGATGATCGAAGAGCTTAACGCTATCGGCGGAAAGCATGGGGTTGGGCAGAGCGATCTGGTTGAGAATCGGCTTGTCGGGATGAAGAGCAGGGGCGTTTATGAGACGCCTGGCGGGACTATCCTGATGGCGGGACATAAGGCGGTTGAGAGTTTGACGCTTGACAGGGAAACTATGCATTATAAACAGATAGTTGCGCTGAAGTATGCGGAGCTGGTTTATTATGGGCAGTGGTTCTGCGGATTGCGAGAAGCTATCGATGCGTTTGTCGATGTTACGCAGAGGAATGTCACGGGGACAGTTCGGCTTAAATTGTTTAAGGGCAGGTGCTCTCTGGCAGGGGTTAAGAGCCCGAAGAGCTTGTACAGGGGCGATCTGGCGAGCTTTACGATGGGCGCGGAATATAACTCGATGGATGCGACCGGGTTTATCAGGCTTTTCGGTTTGCCGATGAAGGTGGCTGGCGCGGTGAACAGAAAAGGTGCAACTAAGAAAAAGAAATAACAACAGGAGTATGTTTGTAGATGAGTTTTGAGCCAGATTATAGAAATATTTTAGATGCTGCGAATAATAAGAGACCCGCAAGATTGCCTTTGTATGAGCATTTTATTAATGTTGAATTTATGGAGAAGCTTAAGGGTAGTAAGTTTGCAGAGCTTGAGGGCGGCGATGAGGCGGATTTGAAAGAATTTTTCGCTAACTACTGCGGTTTCCATAGTGAGATGACTTATGATACGGTTTCGTTTGAGGCTTGTGTAACGCAGATCTTGCCTGATGCGGGTGCGCTTTTGGGTGAAGGGGCTGGGCCTATACAGAGCAAGGCTGACTTCGAGGGTTATCCGTGGGATGAGCTGGCGGAGATGTACTGGCAGATGGCGGATAAGAAATTTAAGGTTCTCGGCGAGAGTATGCCTACGGGGATGAAGGGTATCGGCGGGGTCGGGAACGGGATATTCGAAGTTAGTGAGGATCTGGTCGGGTTCGAGCAGCTTTGTTATATGCAGGTCGATGATCCGCAGCTGTTTGAGGATTTGTATGTGAAAATCGG
>CAYZEH010000012.1:5566-26598 GCA_964477135.1 uncultured Pirellulales bacterium
TGTTCGGCGGGATCGATGTTGATCTGCTCTGCCAGAGGCCCGCGGATGAAGTTTTTGATTATGTTGTTGAGTATGGGACTAAGTACCGCAGTATTGCTAACGGGTATGCTTTGGGGTCGGGTAATTCGATCCCGGAATATGTGCCTGTCGATGGGTATCTGGCGATGGTGCGGGCAGCTGCGAAGATCAGAGAAAATGAAAGTTAACTAAAACGCTCAAAAATAATCAGAGCGGTTTTGAAAAATTTAAACACTATTAAAGGAATGATAAGTGTCAACTGTGCCGGACTGGATATGGATTAGTTTTATATTTGCGACGGGCTGCTGCATCGGCAGTTTTCTGAATGTGGTGATCTACCGGTTGCCGAGGGGCAAATCTATAGTGACACCTCCGTCGGCGTGCCCGGGGTGCGGGGCCCTGATAAAATTTTATGATAATATTCCGCTTGTCTCCTGGTTTGTTTTGGGGGGCAGGTGCCGAAAGTGCAAGACGAAGATATCGGTTCGGTATTTTATTGTCGAGCTTTTGACGGGGGGGATGTTTGTCGGGCTGTTTCTGCTTTATTACCATACGACGGTCAGAGCTTCGATGGGCGATTTTATAGCTGACAGGAGTTGGTTCGTTTATGCGCTTCATTTGATTCTGATCGCGACGTTTATCGCGGCATCGGCGATCGATCTTG
Source organism: uncultured Pirellulales bacterium (assembly GCA_964477135.1). Lineage (GTDB taxonomy): Bacteria > Planctomycetota > Phycisphaerae > Sedimentisphaerales > Anaerobacaceae > JAGLTN01. Next base: position 6,249 of record CAYZEH010000012.1, read on the forward strand.
AGCTTTGGGTCATTCCTATTGGGCTATGCTGGTTTGTTACGGCGGCGGGGCTGATATGCTCGGCGGTCGGCGGATATGTGATGGACTATCATTTTGTCAGCGGGAATTTTCTTTTGCCAGTTGCTTCAGCGAAGGTTGCGGCGATGAGCGGCGGGGCTATTCTGGGGCTTATTGTTTCTTTTGGGCTGCTTGCAACCGGGTTTTTAAAAAGAAGTTATGAAAATTTGGATATGGAGGAAGAATCTGAGCAGGGCGTCGGGGGCGAGGACTGCGATAATTATAATCATCGGCTTGAGATGTTGTGGGAGGTTTTGTTTTTGCTGCCTATTATAGCGGGGTGCGTGGGGTCTTATCAGCTTGCTTTGAGGAATGAGATGGTTGGGCAGTGGTGGCTTGATATTTCGCAAGTGCCTTGGGTGGCTGGATTTACGGGCAGTTTGTGGGGGTATTTCGTAGGTTGCGGCGTTGTTTGGGTGACGAGGATATTCGGTACGCTGGCGTTTGGGAAAGAGGCAATGGGGCTCGGCGATGTGCACCTTATGGGGGCGGCTGGCGCTGTGATAGGGCCTGTGATGGTGGTGGTTGCGTTCTTTATTGCACCGTTTTTCGGGTTGGCGTGGGCGGCTTTTCAAATGTTTTTTAAAAAAACAAGGCAAATTCCTTATGGTCCGTTCTTGTCAATGGGTATATTTAGTGTTATGATTCTGAACGATACGGTTTTCAGATATCTGATAACCATGTTTTATATTGGACAATAAAAATGGATTTTAATAATATTTAAAAGGAGGTTTCGGATGTTAACAGCCCACAAGAAATCAATTTTACTACTAACAATTGCCCTTATGAGTGTTACGCTTCTTTCGGGTTGTACGAACTGGAAGAAAAAATATCTGGCACTCAATGTCGAGCATGAAAACCTGAAGGGTTTGCTTGATCGTGAAAAAGCAGAGAAAGGTCAGCTTGCAGATCAGGTTTCTCAAAGTCAGCAGACAATTGCGGAATTGCAGCGAAAGATCGAAGAACAAAATCAGACACCAGCTGAGGCTACTGGTTTTGGAGATGGCTATGATGTAGCGTTTGACGCTAATGCAGGTACGATCACAGTGACTTTGGAAAACTCTATTTTGTTTTCATCAGGTAAGGCGACATTGAAACAATCAACGAGTAAGGAACTCGATCATATTCAGTCAGTGCTTTCGGGCCAATATGCCGGCAAGCAGGTTGATGTAGTTGGTCACACCGACAGCGATCCTATTAAGAAATCCAGCTGGAAAGATAACTGGGAGCTTTCGGCACAGCGTGCACTTTCTGTTACCAGATATCTTGTTAAACAGGGTTTTGCACAAGAGCAGATTCGTGCGATTGGTTGCGGCGAGGCAAGACCAGTAGCGTCTAATACCAGTTCCGCGGGTAAGGCCAAGAACCGCAGAGTTGAGATCGTGGTTCATGTTAAGGACAATGTTGCTCAGTAAGCAATAGGCTTTGATTAATCAAAGGCAGCTTCTATTTTGTAGGGGCTGTCTTTTTTTATTTATGTGGTGAGATGAATATCTGATTTGTTTTGTTGATTTTTGCACGGATGTATCCGTTGTGTGAGGTGTGGTAAAGTTTCGAATCCGGGTAATTTTTTATTACGCGGTTCTTTTCATATTCTGTATGGCCGCAGCTGCATATTATGATTTCCGGCGAGAGGTGTTTTAGGAAGTCGTAATTTGTGGTATTTGCGGAGCCGTGATGGGGGGCGATGAGGATGTCACATTTTAGCTGGGGGTAAGTCAGGATCAGTTGATTTTGAGCTTTTTGGGTAATGTCACCACAGAGGAGGATTTTTCGGCTGTTGTATTCGATCAGTGAGACGATAGATCTGTCATTGTCAGAGAGGGAACTGTCGGCGCAGAATTTGCCTGTTGGCCAGAGTTTTTTAATTGTAATGTTTTCAGACATGGTAATGGAATCGTCGAATTTCTTGATTTGTAAATTTTTAGTTTTTAAGAAGGTGCTTAATTTTTTTGCGGTATTTGAGGTGGAGATATCTTCGAGGAAAGCCTGAGAAGTGAGGACGGATGTTATATTTTTCTCTTTGGCGACTTCACAGAGGCCATTGATATGATCGAGGTCGTTATGGCTTATTATTACGGTGTTTATGGTTGATATGCCGAGGTTATCGAGGAAAGGGTTGACGATTTTTTTACCGATGTTGGAGTAGTTTATTGAGCCACAATCAAACAGGATGTTTTGGCCTTTGGGAGATTGGGCGAGTATTGCTTGACCATGACCTACATTCAGGATGTGGAGAGTGAAATCTTTTGGGTGGGTGTTGTGGTATTTTGTAATTACCAGGGCGGTAATTATCAGGATGACTGAAATGTTGCATATTAGTTTTTTTAGTCTGAAATTTTCGAGGCGGGCGTATTTGGCGAATAATATAAATGCGTAATAAAAGAGGATTATCAAAACTGAGACTTTGCCTATTAATATTACTGATAGATTCAGATCAGCGAGAAATTTTACGAAGGCGATCATGATGTCGGTGAGCAAGAAGAGGAGTTTTTCCAGCAGTGCAGCAGCGGTGGGGAGCATGAAAAAAATGATTATTTTTGCAAAGCCGATGATAAGGATCAATGCAACGAAGGGGAAAACAAGAACAGTCCATAATACTGTTAAAGGCTGGATTCCGTTGAAGTGGTACAGGAGGATTCCGGCGCCGCCGAGCCAGGCACTTAATCCGGTTGTGAACATCGCTGTAATGTATAGAACAAATCGTTTTGATGTTCTGGATAATGCGTTTTGTTTTTTTAGTTTGTTAAAAACAGGGTCTATGAGATGGACGCATAAAAACATCATGAAATGACGACAGAAAATCAGGATGCTGAGGACGCAGGTGAAGGATAGCTGAAAGCCTGGGTTGAATATTGCTGTTGGTTTTATAAGGAGCAGGACTATCGCTGATAGTGACAGCGAATTAAAAGAGTTAGGCGTTTTGCTTATGAGGAATGACAGGCAGAATATCCAGCACATTATCGCAGCTCGGATGGTTGGTGCTCTTGGCGGGATCGCGAGAATAAACAGAGATGTTACTATTATACATATCAGGGCTCGGGCGGGTTTGGTTAGTCCCGCGGTTTTGCATAAGAACCATATCATTGCGACTAAGATGCCAAAGTGCATTCCGGATAGGCTGATAAAGTGCAGGAGTCCGGTTTTTTTGAATGCGAGGTAAACGTCAGAGTTGATATTGTGCCTTTGGCCTAACAGGAGAGCTTCGAGCAGAGCGGTGTTTTGTGATTCCAGGGAGTTATCCGGGATAAGAGCGATGTCGGCGAGGGCTTTTACTTTATTTTTGAATCGGTAGAAAAGGCTTTTGTTTTTCTGGAGCAGTAATGTTATGGAACTATTTGATTTTACATGTGCAGAGAGGATAACTTTTTTTCCGGCCATGTATTGCTTAATGTCGAATTGTGCCGGGTTTGTCGGCGCGGAGAATCTGCTTAACCGGCATAGCATTTCAATGTGATCGCCTGGGGTTAGGCGGGTTACGGGTTCCGATATGGTGACGTATATCGTGGTGTTGGTTTTTTCCCAGCCTTTGTCGGTTTGGGATTCGGTGGCGGTAAGGTAGAAAGATGTTGTTTTGTCAGTATAAGTGAAATTGCTGAACTGCCAGTCTTTGTTTTCGCGGATTCTTGGTTCTGTTAAAATTTTGCCTCTGATCGTTGCCAGTTTTGGTTCATCTGTAATCGAATTAGCCAGGCTGTTATTTGGTATGTGGTTAAAAGCTGCGAGTCTTATCATGCCGAGCAGGGCTGAGGATATTAGTGCTGTGGTTATTATAAAGGCGGTGATATTGGATTTTTTTTTGCGGCTATAGACAATCGCTGCGGCTATCGAGGTTATCAGCGTCAGTATTGCTGGGTATATCAAAGGCAGGGGGAGAAAGCTTTGGAGCAGGATTCCCGCGATAAGACCTGAGGCTAATAATAACAGTGGGCAACGGGACTGGAGGAAGCAGAAGAAATTTTTTCTTTCCAGCTCGCTGTCGATCAGCATTAATCTGTGTTGTATATCATCCATAAATCCTGCGTCCTCTGCCACAGGTACAGCTTATCTTATCCGGTTGTTATTTTTTCAATCTTTTCTTTGCCGCCCATGTAAGGCCTGAGAACTTGCGGAATGGTTATCGAACCGTCAGCGTTTTGGTAAAGTTCCATTATAGGGATAAGTACCCTTGGGCTTGCGATCACTGTGTTATTCAGAGTGTGACAGAAAAGATTTTTCTTTGTTTTCCTTTGTTTGTATCGAAGGTTCATCCTTCTTGCCTGGAAATCGTAGAAGCGACTTGCGCTGTGGGTTTCGCAATAATTTTTTCTTGAAGGCATCCAGGTTTCTACATCGAATTTTTGTGCCTGACCTCTGCCGAGATCACCTGTGCATACATTAACCACGCGGTATGGAAGTTTGAAAGCTTTCATAACAGCTTCGGAGTTGCTTAATATTTCCTGATGATATTTTTTGCTTTCTTCAATATCGTTTTTGCAGATGATGACTTGTTCGACTTTATCGAACTGGTGTATCCTGTATAGGCCGTGAGTGTCTTTACCCGCGGCGCCGGCTTCACGTCTGAAACAGCTTGACATGGCGACAAATTTTTTGGGCAGGTCATCTTCTTTGAGTATTTCGCCCATGTGGTAGGCGGTTACCGGGACTTCGGCAGTTCCTACGAGGCTTAGGTTATCGCGTTCGGTCTGGTAGGTTTGGTCTTCTGAGCCTGGGAAGTAACCGGTACCACGCATAGCTTCGTCTTTCATGAGCAGTGGTACGCTCATTGGCAGGTAGCCCTGGCTTACCATGAAATCCATTGAAAAACGCAGCACTGCCCAGTGAAGCATCGCGCCGTCGCCTTTCAGGAAGTAGCTTCTTGTGCCGGCGAGTTTTACGCCTCGTTCAATGTCGATTATATCCAGGTCAAGACCAAGCTGAACGTGATCTTTTGGTTCGAAATCAAATTCTCTGACCTGTCCTTCTTTGCGGATTTCTATATTTTCGGTATCATCTTTGCCTACTGGTACTCCATCATCTGCTGGCTGAGGGACATGCTGCATAATTTCGTCATATTGTGGCTGAAGAGATTTAACTTCCTCAGACAGAACTGCTTCATCTTTTTTCAGATTGGCGAGTTTATCGAGAGCTTGTTGTTTTTCGTCATTTGGCAGTTTCGGAATGGATTTGCCAATGTTGTTTTTTTCAGTGGTGATCTCCTGCAATTTCTGTTTTGCAGCTTTTAGAGTTTCGTCGATTTCGAGCAATTTATCGATATCAACGTTGAATTTTTTATTTGCCGCACCATCTTTGTATTTTTGAGGATTTTCCCGAATTAATTTAATATCAATCATGGCTCTTTCCGTAATTATAAAATCAGTCAGTAAACCTTTTTATTATTATAACGTTATTTTGTCCGCCGAAGCCGAAAGATTCATTTATGACAATATTGAGATCGGCTTTTCTTGGTTTGTTAGGAACATAATCCAGATCGAGCTGAGGATCGGGGTCATTAAGATTCATCGTCGGCGGAATAATATTATCCCTTAATGCTAATACGCAGGTAATCAATTCTGCGGCGCCAGTAACACCGATGAGATGTCCCATCATGCTTTTTACAGAACTTACGGGGATGTTTTTAGCTTGGTCTTTGAAAGCACCTTTAATAGCTTTTGTTTCTATCGAGTCGTTTTCGGATGTGCTTGTGCCATGAGTGCTTATGTAGTCGATATCTTTGTAGGTGATTCCGGCATCTTTGAGAGCTGCGTTTAGAGCGGCGATAGCACCTCTGGCATCTTCGTGCATGTCGGTGACACGGAAAGCGTCTGCGGTGGATCCGTAGCCAATGATTTCAGCGAGGATTTTCGCCCCTCTTTTTTTTGCTGATTCAAGCGATTCGAAAATTAAGGCAGCGCCGCCTTCGCCAATGACAAAGCCGTCCCTTGAAGCGGAGAAAGGCCTTGAAGCAGTTTGGGGGCTGTCGTTTCTTGTTGAAAGGGCAGTTAGTCTGTTAAAACCTGTGACGCCGAGCGGGTGTATCATCGAGTGAGCACCGCCGGCAATCATTATATCCGCATAGCCTTGGCGAATCATCATCATTGCTTCACCGGAGGCCTGAGTGCTTGCGGCACAAGCGGTGAGACAGCTTCTTGTTGGGCCTCTTGCACCGGTGACCATAGCGACATGGGCAGCGGGCATGTTTGGTTCCTGCTCAAGTTCGCACATCGGACTCATCTGGCTGAAAGCAACCTGTGCCCATTTGCCCCAATCCATTTTGTTATTTTCATCGTCCCATGCTTTTGCAATCGCGCGGAAGAAGACTTCGTTTTCTACAGACCCTTCACCTGCACCGAGATAGATTCCCATTTTTGTACGGTCGATGCCATCAGTTGGGTTGTCTGTTTCGACATCTATGCCGGCTTGTGTGCAGGCTTCGATCGTTGCTTTTATTACAAAGGAACTTCCACGATTGCTGTCTTTGTGGAGTTGGGGTTTTTTGGTGTGTTTCGCCAAGTCGTAATTTTTTACTTCCGCAGAGAAAGTCGAGGGGAAAGTTGAGGCGTCGAAGATAGTCGTTTTGTCGATGCCTGATTTTCCATCCATCATGCCTTGCCAGACGGTTTCGACATCGTGTCCCATCGGATTGACAAGACCAAGGCCAGTAATTACTACTCTATGTTTTTTATTGTTATTGGGCATTTGTTTTACCGTTTAACTGTCAAATTTTTTGAGTACAATCGCAGCAGTTTGTCCGCCATAAGTATAACTACAGCTTAATACGTATTTAATATCTGCGTTTTGCTGAGAGGTGGGGATATTCAGGTTACACCAATGGGCTTTGTTTTCACAGTTTATTGCAGCGGGTATCATTTTATTTTCCATTGCACAGATCGCTGCGACCATATCAACAGCACCGGCAGCGGCGCCGGTATTGCTTACCATACTTTTTGTAGGCCAGACGGGCACTTTTGAGACAGCGCTGCCTAATACAGCTTCGATAGCAGCGGCTTCGGCTTTGTCGTCGGCGGCGATACCAGTGCCGTGAGGGATAATCAGGTCAAGCTCGTCAGCTGAGATGCCAGCTTCGTTTAAAGCTTGTTCAATGGCAATACGGATACCTGTGCCGTCGGTTTCAAGATTTTCGTAGGCTGGGTTTATGTTATTGCTTGAGCCTGTTCCTGTTATTTCTGCGAAGATTTTTGCATTGCGATCTTTTGCGTGCCGGGCTTCTTCGAGGACGAGCATTGCACCTGCTTCGCCGAAGACAGAGCCTTTAGCATCAGCATCGAAAGGTCTGCATGCTGATGTTGGGTTGTCGTTATTTTGGTCTGTAGTTCTTTTTGTTAAGCACTGGCGAATCATTACAACAGGATTAACTTTTGCTTCTACGCCGCCTGCCAATGCGATGTCAGCATCGTTGCGGGCGATGATCTGGGCGGCTTCGGCGATGGCCAGATGAGCGCCTGCTTCAGCGCATGTTATCGTATTGCTTGGGCCTTGAATGTCGTGGATTATACCGACGTGGCAGGGGAGCATGTTTGGCAGATATTTTAAAAGCCAAAGTGGTGTGACTGCATTTAAGCCATCGCGGCCCCATTTTTTGAGATCAAATTCACCATCGGTCAGACTTTTTGCTACAGCGGGGGCAAGTTCTACCAGGTCGCAGCTGATAAGACCTGCGCCAATATTTATAGCGAATCTTGTGGGGTCAACATTGATGTTTTCCGGGTCGATGCCTTTTGTAATTAATCCGCTGGATTCGATTGCTTCTTTTGCAGCGATAATTGCAATTTCGATGTCTCTGCTCATCAGCTTTGTTGATTTGCGGAAAGACTTCGGAATGAAGTCCCGTATTTTGAAATCGGGTATTTCGCCGGCAATTTTGCAGGTGAAATTAACAGGATCAAAAGCTTTTATTTTATCGATTCCGGATTTGCCCTGTGACAGTCCTATCCATAAATCATCTGCGGTCATACCAAGCGGGCTTATAGCTCCGAAGCCGGTTATAACTACTCGACGCCCGGTCATTTTGCTCTCCCTGACATAGCCAAATCACGCAGAACTATTTCGAAAAGATCGGTCATTACGAAGTTCTCTTTGGGGAATTCTTTGCCAGCGAGGTTCTGGTCTATATGGCTGAACATCAGGTCGATCTGAGCGATGACTTTGTCGCCACAGGTTATTTTTCCCGTGGTACTTGCAGCTTCATCAGTAATTGATTCGATTTCAGCTTCGATGAGTATTGTGTCGCCTGGTTTTACATAGTGATTAAAAGTGGCTTTTTTTATCTTTGCCAAGATAACTTTTTTTTCGAAGTTATTGACTTTACTGACGAGAATTCCCGCGGTTTGTGCCATTGCTTCTATCATCAGAGTTTCCGGCATTATCGGGAAATGCGGGAAATGATCATGGAGATGCTCTTCCGCCATAGTAACATTTTTCAAAGCAACCGCTCTTTTGCCGTTTTCGAACTCAACAAATTTATCTATCCATATCCAACGCATACTAAGCCTGTAATTAAAGTTAGCGGCCGGTTCGATTTAAACACTGTGCCGCTAACATTCTGTTGAAATTAAATTGTGTCAATTAAGCATTACCAAGCTTTGTCTCGATGTAATTAACGATCGAGTTTACAGTGAAGAGATCACCAAGCTTATTGATATCAGGATCGCTTTCAAAGGAAGCAAAATTGGTGTGCGGCATTTTCTCTTTCATTTCTGCTAAACCAGCATCTGTTAGCTTACCATCTTTTACAAAATCCTGATTGCTCATGATGTTTTCGATCGGGAAGAGTTCCTCTCTTGGAATTTTCACATCAAAAGCTTTTTCCAGACGGAAGACGATGTCGAGAAAGTCTATGCTTTCTGCGCCAAGATCACCCATTAATGTTGCATCAGCAGTTACTTCATCATCATCAACGCCTAATGCATCAATTAACACTTCCTGTATTTCCTGGAAAATTTCGTCGCGACTCATAGCCATACTTTTTAGCCTCCGGTATTCTTTACCTTATTAATAATTCTTTCCATAGTTCTGATTACTAATTCTTCAGCAGATTCCACCGCTGTTTCATTTTTTCAATAATTTTTTCGTCAGTCTGTGCCATTCGAGGGTTTTCATCAGCGAGATTAAAGTGTCTCAGACTCAGCCTTGCTTCAACGATCGTCTGACCAGAAGACGTTCCCCGAGCGATGAAACTGCTTTGGTTTTCATCAATCTTTTTAACGGTAACAGTATACTCGATAGAATTGCCCGGCGCAAGAAAACTTTTGTATTTTACATTTCTTGCCTGATGAAGCAAGACCATAGAATTTTTAAAATTCTGAGCATCTCTGACAAGCCAGCTTGCAGATTCGATCATACCTTCAAGCAGTAAAACGCCCGGCAAGACCGGGAAAACAGGGAAATGATCCCCGAGGTATTCCTCAGCGAGGGAAACATTTTTTACGGCTTTTATTTCTTTGCCGGCATCTAAGCTTATTACCTTGTCTATTAGTATAAATTTCATAATCTCGGCCATTGTAAAGATATTAAGCTGTTTTTCCAGCCTTTTTTAGGTTTTTTGCAAAAGCATCGTAAAAAACATCATTTTACACAGCAAAACGTAGACGTCGGCAATATTATTGTTGCCAGAGCAGTTTTTATCCACTAAATTTATCGTATGGAAATAAGAAAAGCAAAAGTTACGGATGCTCAAGCTGTTTATGAGCTTATCAATCATTATGCGGAATTTGACCGGATGCTGTTTCGGTCAGTTTCTTATATTTATGAAAATCTGCAAATTTTTAATGTAGCAGAGGAAAATGGGCAAATTGTTGGCTGTGGGGCATTGCAGGTAATATGGTCAGATTTGGGGGAGATCAAGTCTTTGGCGATTACAGAAGAACAAAAAGGCAGGGGAATCGGCAAAGAGCTGGTTAATTATATGATTTTGCAGGCGAAAGAACTTGGTTTGCCGAGGGTTTTTGCACTTACTCTTGAACCTGAATTTTTCGAGAAGATGGGTTTTGAGGTCGTAGATAAGGCCCAATTGCCTATGAAAGTATGGAGCGACTGCGCAAAATGCCCAAAGCAGGACCACTGCGATGAAATTGCGATGTTGAAAATGATCTGATTTTTTTTGCTTATCCTACCTGGCGTTTTTGGAATAGTGCGATAGCGAATAGGAGTATTCCTGTGGTGTAACTTAATGCGTAGAAAGCACTTATGCCGATATATTTGAGAGGGATCGGGCTTTCTTCGTAAATTGCATCGCTTATCCAGAATACCTGGAGATTTGGTATTATGAATCTGAAGCCCTGGCCTACAATTGATTGGATCCAGATATCTGATTCAGCGAGTCTTCCGAACACGTGGTCGCTGATCAGGCCTAACAAAAATATACCGATGCATAGAGCAAGAGTGACGGCTATGTTGAATCGTGTTGAAAATGCTATTGCCAATGCGACGATAATCAAAGCAGCGAGGAACAGCAATAACGAACCTAAGATATCAAATCTGTTTATGCCGTTTTCAACGGGATTGAACTTCCAGTTTTTATCGATAAAGGCAAGGAAAACAATACCTAAAGTGCCTAAAATACCAGATATTACTATCATACAGGACGAAAATTTCCAGTCGTAGCTGAAATTGAAAAAAGTGCTTAGTATCAAGGCGGTAACAATAATTGCGATTCCGCAGCTTAATGCTACCCAGTCGTGGGTATCTGAAGCGGTTTCCAAGACGCCGTCACGGATAGTTATTAACAGCCCAATTGTGCATATATAGTGTGCGAGCGCTACCGCAGCGGTAACGCCGAGAAATTTTGCAATTACGAATGTTGGTCTGTTTACAGGCTTGCTTAAAACTGTGATAATAGTTTTGTTTTCAATCTCTTCAGCAATGGCTCCTGAAGCTGAGAAAACAGCGATGAACAAACTTGTCAAAAAGAGCGTAGATAAGCCTATCTCTCGCAGTAGTTTACTGTCGTCGCTCATAGTATACATTGTGAGATAGGGGCTTAATAATAAAAGGATTAGCGCGGAGCCGATAATGATAGCGTATATTGGCTGCCTTATGGTTTCGGTGAAAGTATTTAGTGCTATTGTAAATAATTTTCTCATTAAGGTGGTTACTCTTATAAAATTGCTAAAAAAATTAACAGTTATATCTATACGATAAAATCAAATATTGTTATAGTACAAAGCTTTGAAATTGTAAAGAAATTACACATTGAATAAATACGGTATTATTGAATAATTTGTTCATATACCCTTAAGGATAGTAAATGTCCGCGAATAAATCTGTAACTTGTTATTTTTAAGGTATTAACCCGCGGATAAACGGGTGAATTAAATTTGTATCACTATATAATAAAATTCAGGAATTTAAAAAATGACGATATCATCTAAACGGGCTGAGTGGCTTAGTTTGTTGGCGTTTGTGTTGAGTGTGATATTTTCAGTTGGTGCTTATTTTGTCTCGAAATGGAGCGGTTCCTTTGCGATTTATTCGCTCGGCTGGATGCTTCTTTCTTCGAGCTTTATCTGGCTGATACTGATAATCCAGTTCCATCAGAGGTCTCTTGCTGAGCAGGAAAAGCTCGATATGGACCAGCTGACTAAGACCGATGACAGCTCGACAATCTTTCAGGCCAGGACGGAGCAGTCTACTTTATTTGCAGTTGCTCAGAAAAGATTACAAATATTTGAGAAATGGTTTTTGCCTATTTTCTCAGGCTTGATCGCAGTATATCAGATTATTGCTGGTATATACCTGATCAGGTCTGTCAGATCTGCGGTTGAAGGTGTTGAAGTTAAACAGCCTCTCGGTTGCGCTTTGGCGATGACGGTTATTGCTTTTGTATCTTTTCTTATTTCACGATATGCAACAGGGATGTCTGCTGAGAAGAAATGGAAGCCATTGCGAGGTGGCGGCAGTTTTATTTTAGGGACTGCGATTTTGTGTTTTATCCTGGCGATATCTTTTGCATTGCTGCAGTTTAAAATTTCAAATGCTGTAACGGTGATGAACTGGGTTATTCCAATCGTGCTGTTCATTCTCGGTGTGGAAAATACACTCAATGTAGTGATGGATATTTATCGCCCCAGGATCAAGGATCAGTATTCCAGAAGCAGTTTTGACAGCAGGCTTTTGGGTGTGATAAATGAACCTGGGAATGTTTTTCATACAGCGGCGGGTGCGCTGGATTATCAGTTTGGTTTTAAAGTTTCTCAGACGTGGTTTTATAAACTTCTTTCCAAGGCAGTTGTGCCTTTGATTTTGACAGGGGCTTTGACTCTTTATTTGCTGAGTTGTGTAGTTGTAATCAATCCGGATGAGCAGGCAGTTGTGGAGCGTTTTGGGAATCCATTGAAAGCTGACGGCGAGAAAAGAATTGTCGGACCGGGTGTTACGTTCAAGTGGCCTTGGCCTGTGGATATTGCTTACAAGTATCCGGTTCAAAAGATACTGGAGCTGCCTGTCGGATATGTTCCCAAGATAGATCCCAAGACAGGCCAACAAGTGCGTGGAGCGCTTCTTTGGGGCAAGAAACATTATGAAGAAGAATACAGTTTGCTTGTAGCGAGCAAACAGACTGCTACTTCTGATACGGGGGCAGCTGTACCGGTTAGCCTTGTAAAAGCTAATATTCCGATCCAATATAAAGTTAAGGATATCTACGCTTACCTGTATAACCATAATGACCCGAAGATGCTTTTGGAGGCGATCTGCTATCGAGAGTTGGCAAAGTTTGCCGCCAGTGCGACGATCGAAGTTGACGATGAAGATGAAATAGCACGCAGTCTTCTTGGCGCAGGCAGGGCTGAGGCGAAAGATATTCTGACTGAAAGAATTCAAGAAGCCTGTAATAGTGAAAACCTGGGGATTGAAATATTGTTTGTAGGTTTGCAGGGGATACATCCACCAGTTGAGGTTGCAGCTGATTACCAGAGGGTAGTCGGTGCGGTTCAGCTGAAAGAAGCAATGATAATGATGGCAGAGAAAGACAGAACGGCGACTTTGGTCAATCTTGTCGGTTCGGTAAAAGATGCTGATGAACTTTCCATGCTCGCGAAGAAATATCAGAGTATGGAATCATCGGGTGCCGATGGGGCAGAAGTTGAAAAGCTTGGCAAGCAGATCGATAGGAGATTTACGCAGGCTAAGGGTGAAATATTTGCAGCATTAAAAGAGTCTCAGAGTTATGCCTTTGAAAGGGTAGCTATAGCAGAGGCTACCGGGCAGAGATTTGCCGGTCAGCTGAAAGCTTATAATGCCTCTAAGGATATTTATAAAAAATGGCAAAGGCTTAATGTCTTTGAAGAAGCGTTGAATAATGTAAGGAAATATGTTGTCGTTGCTGATAGTGAAGACCAGCAGGTGTTCATTGTCGATATGCAGGAAAAATTATCCACTGATCTATATGATGTAGGTGGATTCGAGGAGAGCCAATAAAATGAAACATTTAGCGGTTAGTATTTTAGTTATTGTTGTAATTATCGTGCTTGGTTTTACTTTCACGTCTTTCCAGGTAAGAGAGACTGAAACAGCATTGCGAGTGATGCTTGGTAATGCTGACAGTAATAGTGAGATCAAGGAGCCTGGGATTTATTTCAGATGGCCTGCGCCTATTGAAAGGATTTACAAATTTGATTCTCGTATGAGAGTTTTCGAAGCTAATCTCGGTGAAACGACTACCAAAGGGGCTGTGCCTATTATTGTTAATACCTATGTGGTATGGAATATTGCTGAGCCTTTGGAATTCTTTAATGCTGTTGGTTCGGTTAGGGAAGCGGAGAATAAGCTTTTAAGTCAGATCAGCAATACGCAGAATAAGGTAATCGGACAGCATAATTTTTCTGAGTTTGTTAACAGTGACCCTGAGCAGCTGAAATTCGATGAGATTCAGCAGGAAATGCTTGAAGACATTCGCTCGGCGGTAAAGGACCAGTTTGGTATCAATATAAGAACTTTAGGCATAAAGCAACTTAAAGTGAATAAAGATGTCACTGAAAATGTTTTTGCGCGTATGAAAGCAGAGAGACAGCAGAGAACACAAAATACACTTTCTGAGGGTGAGGCAGAGAAAACCAAGATCAGAAGTGATGCTGATTCGAAGAAAAAGATATTGCTTGCAGCCACAGAAGCCAGAGCTAAACAGATAAGGGGTCAAGGTGATGCAGAAGCAGCAAAGTATTATAAAATGCTCGATGCAGATCCGGAGTTGGCAATGTTCTTGCGAGACATTGACGCACTTAAAAAGATACTCGCGGAGAACTCTACGATTGTTTTGAGTGCGGATTCACAGCCTTTCGAGCTTTTAAAGAAGATGCCGGAAACAAAAGCAGTAAAGTAATTTTACCCAACGGAATTTGATGCTATGTCAGAGAATAATATAGAAAATAAAACAGATTTACAGAATCAGCCTGAGAAGGGGCGGTTTTCTGGTGAGCTTGATGCTGCGAGTGAGTCACTTTCGGAAGCATTGAGGATAAGTTTTTTCATCCTGAAGATCATTATGATCGTTCTGGTTATCCTGTTTTTCGTTTCAGGATTGAGAACAGTTGCTCCTGATGAGCAGGCGATAGTATTGAACTTTGGTAAGATTCGCGGTGTAGGTGAGAACCGTGTTTTAGGGCCTGGTTTGCACTGGGTTTGGCCTTACCCGATCGATGAAATGATCATAATACCAGTTAAAAAGAAGATTGATTTCGCGGTCAACTCTCTCTGGTATTATCAGTCTAAAAAAGAATTGCTTCAAACGGATAAGAGTAAGATCAGAGTGCCGAAGTCACTTGAGCCTGAAAAAGACGGCTATTGTTTGTGTCGAAGTGAAAGTCGAGTTGGATCAGCGTCTTCACAAACTGATTACAATATCGTGCATAGTAAATGGAAAGTGACTTACCAGATAGATGGCCCGGAGCGGTTTTTTAAGAATGTCACGGTTACGGATGATCTTATGCCTGGTCAAACTTATGCGGACGTTATTGAGGATAGCTTTTCGCCGCTTTTGCAGGGCCTTGTTGAGGATTCGGTGGTTACCGCAATGGTTAATTATACGATAGACCAGGCAATCAATAGTCAGGCAACTATAACGGATCATGTTAAGAGACTTCTTCAGCAAAAGCTTGACCAGATCGACAGCGGTGTAAAAGTTGTATTTATGAAGCTTGTCACAATCAAATGGCCAAGACAGGTTGACGGGGCGTTTCTGGATTCGATTAACGCAAGTCAGACAAAACAGAAAACGATTACCGAGGCAGAGACTTATGCAAAAAATACGCTTAACCAGACAGCGGGAACGGTAGCTGAGGATCTGTTGGCTGCTGTCGAAGGCAGGCAGAAAGTGACTGATGAGCAGCTTGAAGATATCTGGAGCCAGGTTGTTGGCCGTTGTCGTGAAAGACTTGGTCAGGCGAGAGCATACAGAACGCGTATTGTAGAGTCCGCTAAGGCTGATGCTGTATATCTTAATAATATTCTGCCTGAATATAAAAAGCGTCCCAAGCTGTTCATGCAGAAAGTTTATCTTGATGCGATCGAGGAAGTTTTTATGAATGTTGACGAAAAAATAATCATTCAGCCTACCTCGAATGCCAAGAGTAAGGAAATTCGGGTATTGCTGAACAGGGATCCTAAAATTAAAAAGACAAAGTCGAAATCTGAGGAAACAAAATAAACATGGCTCACGAACATTTACATTTTAAAGATGATGTGGCTGCTGATTATTCACACGCTAAGCAGATACGTGTGAGCATGGCTATGTTGGGGACATTGCTTGGCGGTGTTTTGCTGATAAGCAGCGGTATGGCGAAGTTGATTTATGGGCAGAGCAGCTTTAATGCTGAAATACTTACGATGGTAAGTGCGCTGCTCTTAGGTGCTCCGATAGTCATTCATGCGATAAAGAGTTCTATAAAAAAAGAATCTCATATGGATGAGCTTGTGGCATTGGCGATATTTGCCGCATTTGCTACGGGCAAATATGTTCCAGCAGGGATTATTGCTTTCTTTATGCTTTTAAGCGAATTGATGGAGACAAGGACAGCTTTGGGAGCGAGAGCTTCTATCGAGTCTTTGATAAAACTGACTCCTGTAAAAGCAGAGCTTCTTTTGGCTGACGGCAGCGAAAAAGAGGTGAAGGTAAGCAATTTGCAGCCTGGTGATATTGTGCGGGTTCGTCCTGGTGACAATATTCCTGCTGACGGTGAAATAGTCAGCGGACTTAGTTCGATCAACGAGGCGACGATCACCGGTGAGTCTTTGCCGGTTGATAAGGTTCCCGGTATGCAGGGATTTGCGGGTACGACGAACTTGACAGGTGTACTGGATATTAAGGTAACCAAGGCCGGCAAGGATACCACTCTTGGTAAGGTTCAGACTCTTATTATGGAGGCTGAAAATACGAAGATACCAATTATGCGTATTATCGATCGGTATGTGAAATGGTATACGCCGACAATATTGATGGTAGCGGCAATTTACTGGTTCTTTACCAAAAATGTTTCAGATGCGATAACGGTTCTTATTATTTCGTGTCCGTGTGCATTGATACTTGCTACGCCGACAGCGATGGTAGCTGCGATTTCAGCATCGGCAAGGCTTGGAGTGCTGATTAAGAATGTTGCGGATCTGGAGATCGCGGGCAGGATTACCGCGATGGTTTTTGATAAGACCGGTACTTTGACTACCGGAAGATTGTATGTCACTAAGCTGACCCCGGCCGATGATGTTGAACCATCACAGTTGCTTACTTATGCTGCTTCAGCGGAGATAATGAGTAAGCATCCGGCGGCGAGGGCTTTGCAGGAGGTTTCCAAGCAGGCAAATCTGTCGCTTATGGAGATCAAAGAGTTTAAAGAGGTGCCTGGTAAGGGAGTGACAGCGGTTGTTGATTCAGCCAGTGTTATGGTAGGCCGAGATACATTCCTGCAGGAAAATGGTATCGACATGAATGGTATTGCAGGGCCCCAATTGCATGAAGAGCAGGGGTTCAGTACTTTGTTCGTGGCAAAAGATTCGGTGTGTATAGGTTGGATAGGCATGCAGGATAAGACCCGTCCGGAGGCAAAGCAGGCAGTCGATGAGCTTCTTAGCTGTGGTATCAAGAGAATTACGATGCTTACCGGCGACAGGGAGCAGGTTGCTAATCGAGTAGCGGCTGAGTTGGGCTGTACTGATTTTAAGGCTCATTGTTTGCCGCACGATAAGCTTGCGATAGTAGAGCAGATAAAAGATGACGGTCATACGGTTGTTGTTATTGGTGATGGTATCAATGACGCACCTGCTTTGGCGGCTGGTGATCTTGGTATTGCGATGGGTGCCGCCGGCAGTGATGTTGCTATTAATTCAGCATCTATTGCGTTGATGAATAACGATTTGAGGAGGTTGCCGTTTTTAATTAATCTTTCAAAAAAGACCAATAGAGTTATTAACCAGAATCTGGCATTTGGTATAACATTTATTGTGATCGGTATATCGATGGCAAAATATTTGAAGCCTGAGATCGCAGCTATTTTACACTTTGTCAGTTCTATAATAGTCGTGTTTAATAGTGCCAGACTCGTTCGTTTTGGTGAAGACATCGACCATAAATAAAATTGATTTTTTTTAAAGCAGGTTTTTCGTATGAAATATGCTGTTGAGACAATTTCGCTTACTAAGGTTTTTTCTGATTGGTGGGGACGGAGAAAAGTAAATGCAGTTGATAATTTGAATTTGAAAATAAGGACCAATGAGGTATTTGGTTTGCTTGGCCCTAATGGTTCAGGTAAGACAACCGCTATCAAGATGATGCTTGGTTTGCTTTATCCTACAAAGGGTCATTCAATTGTCTTAGGTGGTGACAGCAGAGACCCGAAGATCAATAAACGTATAGGATTTTTGCCTGAAGAGTCGTATTTGTATCAGTATCTTAATGCGCGAGAGACTCTCAATTTTTACGCAAAACTGTTTAAGCTTCCTTCTAAGACCAGAAAAGACAGGATCGAGGCATTGCTTGATATGGTTGGTTTAAAGGCTGTTGCTAACAGACCTGTCGGGATGTTCTCTAAGGGTATGGCAAGAAGGATAGGCCTTGCACAGGCATTGATCAATGACCCTGATCTGCTGATTCTTGATGAGCCTACGGCTGGACTTGATCCTATAGGTACCAGGCAGATAAAGGATTTGATAATTCAGTTAGCCAAAAGGGGTAAAACGATAATTTTATGCAGCCATCTCCTTGCGGATGTGGAAGATGTCTGTGACAGGATATCAATCCTTTACGGCGGTAAGATACAGGCTATGGGCAAAGTTGGTGAGCTGCTTAAACATACTGATAAAAAACAGATCACTACAAGCAATTCGATAAGTGATGAAGCATTGGTGAAGATCAGGAAGATTGTCGAGGCTGAGGGAGCAGACTGCGATATTTCTTCTCCGATGGATAAGCTTGAATCGTTCTTTATCAGGACGGTGGCAGATGCTCAACAGCAATCGAAGTTTACCAGCGGGGCGGTCAGTACGACAGAAATAGGAGAATTTCTTACTTTTGGTGATACAGGTAAGGAGATTCTGGATAAGCTGGTCTCGGAGTCTGTTAGAGAGGAAGTGACGATTGAGAAAAAGGTTGAGACCCGAAAAGCAGAACCTATTAAAACTGTTGAACCAGATAAAGATTTGCTTGGAGATTTGACCAAAACTTCTGAGCCGACCAAACCGACGGCTGTGGTAAAAACAGATACTGTTGAGCCGATGGAAGTGCCCGCAGCGGTCGATGATAATATACTTGATGAGCTTGTAGGAAAGAAGCATCCTGTCGAGACCGAAATTCCGAAAAAAAGGGATGTTTCGGAGGATGAGGCTGATGAGTAGAATCTGGGCGGTTGCTGTAAATACGATAAGGCAGATACTGCGGTTGAAAATAGCGACAGCTTTTATTGTTATTCTGTTTGTGTTGCTGCCTGTTATGGGGTTCGGGATGACAGGTGATGGTACATTGAAAGGCAGGCTCCAGAGTTTTGTCAGTTATGGGCTTTCGCTGACAAGTCTGCTTTTGTGCCTTTTAACAATAATCGCTTCTATTTACACACTTACCAGTGACATAAAAAACAAGCAGATATACACTGTTATTACCAAGCCTATAAAAAGATATCAGCTTATTGTGGGCAAGCTGGTTGGGGTAGTACTTTTGAGTAGTGTAATGTTAGTGCTTTTTTCATCTTTGATATATTCGATAGCTGCTTATATGCCGAAGTTTTTGGAATCGAGTGAGCAGGAAATAGTTAAGGCCAAAGATGAATTTTATACCGCAAGAGCATCGGTAAAGCCCCGACAACAGGATGTGACGAAAGAAGTTGAGCGGGAATATGAAAAGCTTGCGAAGAGTAGTATGCTGGAAGAGGTATTTAAAAATGATTCTAAGCAGCAGATAATAGCTCAGCTTCGCAGGCAAAAAAAACTTGAAAAAAGGTCGGCTTCTGTGGGCAGCCAGATATTATGGGAATTTTATAATGTCAGGCCTGCTGACGGCAGTGAGGATATATTTATAAAGTTTAAATATGATGTCTCAGTGACACCTGCGGACAACCAGATATTCGGCGGATGGATGATCGGGGATAATCGTAAACCGATTAAGGAAATTGATACTGAGGTTTATAATTTAAGGAGGAAGGATTCTATTGGTATGGCTCATGAGATTAAGATACCGGCAGATGCAGTTGCGGAAGATGGTTATCTTGCGGTTGCGTTCTTTAATCTGCCATTGAATAATACTGTGGTAATGTTCTCACCTAAAGATGGTATGGAGATATTGTATAAGGCTGACAGTTTCTTTGCTAATTTTATAAGAGTTGCATTGCTTATAGAGGTAAGGATAATATTTTTGGCAGTAACGGGGCTTTTGGCGTCTACTTTTTTGTCTATGCCTGTAGCGATACTTGTTTGTATTGTTGTGTTTTTTACGGGCAGTATCAGCCAATTCATTATAGAATCATTTGATTATCTCGGTGAAAGTG
Source organism: uncultured Pirellulales bacterium (assembly GCA_964477135.1). Classification (GTDB taxonomy): domain Bacteria; phylum Planctomycetota; class Phycisphaerae; order Sedimentisphaerales; family Anaerobacaceae; genus JAGLTN01. The sequence continues at coordinate 26,264 of CAYZEH010000012.1, forward strand.
TGATTGGGTTTTATAAATATATTTTGAAACCATTGATACAGTTTATGCCTCAGTTTGATAAAATGGAACCTGCGTCTTTTATCGTACCGGCGAAAATATTGAGCTGGTTTGAGTTGGCTAAAATAGCTTCGGTCATGGTTTGCATAAAGTCTCTTGTACTTTTGTCTATTGCGTTGTTAGTATTTGGCAGCAAGGAGATTGCCAGGATAATTGTATAATTTTAACATAGACCGAAATAAAATTCGGGGTATTATACCCTTCAGGGTAAGAAATGTTCGCGAATAAATCCGTAACTTATTATTTTTAAGTTATTTACCCGCGGATAAACGGTAAAA
>CAYZEH010000013.1:0-26171 GCA_964477135.1 uncultured Pirellulales bacterium
GACCCCAACAACTGGCAGGGCAAAACCAAAACCCCGGGGGAAAGTAATTGATAAACTGCAACCTGGATTTAGTCGAAAAACTCTATATGAGTAAAATAACAAAAGCATTATTTTTAGCAATTGCTTTGGGACTTTTTGTAAATATTACAATTGCTGATATTGCAAACACGGATATCAATAAAGATTACCGTGTTAATTGGAAAGATTTAAATCTCTTTGCAAACCAATGGCTCGACGACCCTTGCGATGAGCCGCAATCAGCTGACCTAAACTACGACGGCGATGTCAACTTTCAGGACTTCGCATCTTTGGCAGCCAATTGGGAGAAAAACGATATACCGCTTGTTATAAATGAGTTCATGGCTGACAACAATGATATTCTTGCAGATAATTATGGAGAGTTTGACGACTGGATAGAAATTTACAATCCGGGACAAAGATCAGTAAATACAAAAGGCATGTTCTTAACTGATGACAGCGATTTAGCAGAACCAAACCTTTGGCCAATGCCGGAACTGATAATAGCACCAAACCAGTACGTACTAATCTGGGCAGATAATCAGCCAACACAGGGAAATTTACACGCCACGTTTAAATTGAGTGCTTCAAGCGACGACGTAATCCTGGTTGACATTGATAGCATAAGCGTAATCGATTCAGTAGATTTCGACTCGCAAAAAGAAAATTATTCTTTTGGTCGAATCCCAAATGGTCAAGGCCCTTGGCGAGTACTTGGTTCGCCTTCACCTTTAGCAGAAAATATACCATTTAGCCCAGGTGATATTGTTGTAAATGAGATCATGGCCCATTCTGATATTATCCATCCGTATGACTGGATAGAGCTAAAAAACACATCAGATTATGATATCGATATTTCTGGTTGGTTCCTGAGTGATTCAGACCAGGATGATGCAAATTTAATGAAATACGAGATCGCTCAAGGCACTATATTGCCACATGGTGATAACGGCTTTATAGTATTTTATCAAAATCTCCATTTTGGCAATCCAGCGGAGACAGGCTGTAACAAACCTTTTGGCCTTAGTGAAAACGGTGAAATGGTCTGCTTGTCACCTGGGCAAAATGGCTCTCTCATGGGCTATACCCTAACTGAAGTTTTCGGAGCCTCCGACAAAGATGTCTCATTCGGAAGATACCAGAAAAGCACCGGCTCACATAACTTCACAGCAATGGCAGAGGCAACGCCAAATGAAGAAAACTCCTACCCTAAGGTAGGCCCAATAGTCATCAACGAAATAATGTACAACCCTGCAAGCGATGTCGACAACGAAGAATATATTGAGCTGTATAATATTACCTCTTCAGCTGTAACTCTATACGACTACCATGAAAGCCTCCCATGGAGATTCACCAGCGGCATAGGTTATATTTTCCCAGCCAATACTACGATCGCAGCCTACAGCAGATTAATTATAGCAAAAGACCCTGCAACATTTACGACAAAATACGGCCCATTGCCTACCGGCGTTGGGCTGCTTGGCCCTTATGATGCTAAACTCAGCAACAGCGGGGAAAAAATAGAGCTATCCAAACCCGGCGACATTGATGAAGATTTTATACGTCATTACATACTGGTTGATAAAGTAAGCTATGACGATGATGATCCCTGGCCTGAAAATGCCGATGGCGATGGAGCTTCGCTTAGCAGAAAAGTTGCTTCCGACTACGGAAACGATCCTGCCAACTGGTTAGGAACTATCCCGCCTACGCCGGGCAATTAAAAATATCTTGACATTCAATCAAATCCCGCCTATTTAAGAATTTGTAATTTCTTTAAAAATATGGTTGGGATGGATTATAAGAATAAAAAAATTGCTGTGCTTGCACCGGTAGCCTGGAGAACGCCACCAAAAGCTTATGGCGCGTGGGAGACTGTAGCAAGCAATATTGCCGAAGGGCTCGTAAACCGAGGCTGGGATGTTACCCTATTCGCTACGGCTGATTCTATAACCAATGCAAAACTCCAGGCTGTTATAGAAAAAGGTTACGAAGAAGACAAGGCAACAGAACCAAAGGTCTGCGAATATCTCCATATAAGTAATCTTATGGAACAAGCCGACAAGTTCGACCTAATCCACAATAATTTTGATTTCCCGCCCTTAACATACAGCAAACTCATAAAAACTCCGATCTTAACCACGATCCACGGCTTCAGCTCGCCGGAAATTTTAAAAATCTATCGGAAATACAAACACAACTATTACACATCAATAAGCGATTCCGACCGCGACTGTCAGCTTGACTACCTCGCCACCGTTTATAACGGCATAGACATATCACAGATTACTTTTCATGAAAAACCAGGCAACGATCTCGTTTTCCTCGGCCGAATACACCCAGATAAAGGAACACATCTTGCCATCGAAACTGCAAAAAAAGCTGGCATAAAATTAATAATAGCAGGCATAATTCAGGACCAGCAATACTTCGACAAAATGGTCAAACCTCACATAGACAACAAAACCGTTGAATTCGTAGGCCCGGTTGACCCGCCAAAACGCAATAAACTATTCGCACGCGCAAAAGCACTCCTGCATCTTCATACAATACCAGAAAGATTTGGTCTGGTAATAACCGAAGCAATGGCAGCAGGCGTACCGGTAATTGCTATGGATCTTGGCTCTCCCAGAGAAATTATAATCGACAACAAGGTCGGATTCCTTGTCAACAACACCGACCAGGCAACTCAGGCCATAAATAAAACCGACCAAATCAACCGTCATGATTGTCGCCAACATGTAAAACAAAACTTCAGCATTGAACAAATGGTCTGCGGATATGAAAAAGTTTATAAAAAGATATTTCAATTAGAAGCTGAAAAAAACTAAAAACGGAAGATACAAAAAATGATAAAGCAATTCGTAACCCGTTACAAAAACAATCCAATACTAACCAAAGATGACATTCCCTATAAAGTCGAGACCGTCCACAACGCCGCTGTAACAAAATTCAAAGGCCAATATATAATGCTCTTCAGAAGTCATCTCGATACAGGCAGATCAATTATTGGACTGGCAAAAAGCGACGACGGTTTCAATTTCAAAAGCTCGGATACTCCTTTCATGACACCATCCAAAGAACCTTTGTTTTCTGAATATGAAGAGTTCGGCGTAGAGGACCCGCGAATAACTTTCCTTGAAGATACCTACTATATAACATACTCTGCATACTCCAAACATGGCGTCCGTATCGGTCTGGCAAAAACCACAGACTTTGAAAACCTCCAGCGACTCGCTTTCATCACCCAGGCAGACTACCGCAACACAGTGATCTTTCCCGAAAAAATCAATGGCCGATACGTTAAACTCGACAGGCCTCACTCTGATATCAGCCCATGGTCAACATGGATAAGCTTTTCCCCAGATTTGATTCATTGGGGCAATTCACAACTCATAATGAAGCCCGTAAAATACCACTGGGATGAAATGAAAATAGGCCCGGGTGCACCGCCGATCAAAACAGACAAAGGCTGGTTAGAGATTTATCACGGCGTATTTCCAACGATGGATGGTTGCATTTACAGACTCGGAGTTGCACTGCACAAACTCGATGAGCCGGAAATAATATTAGGCGTTGGTGACAGGTGGATACTACAACCAGAGGACCCGTGGGAGATCGTCGGATATGTTCACAACGTAGTCTTCAGCTGCGCAGCTGTTGCCGAAGATGACGGAACCGTAAAAATATACTGGGGCGGCGCAGATAAAGTAATGTGCGCCGGAACCGCTGTAATCGATGAACTTGTCGAACTATGCCTGACCCAGTCAAGACCAGCATTATAAAAATTATCACTGAATATTCTTACGGTCCATAAGCAGTATAACTTTTTTATAAATATCAGCCGGCAAAGTTTCCTTGAGTTTCTTACAAACCATCCGCAAAGGCGTCCGTTGGGTCGTATGGATAAGCACAATATGCTCATTATCCAGATTTTCAAGCAGCTTGGCAAAATTATCTATATGAATATGCCTGCCCGCTTTTGCTCGGTCAATATGATCATCTTCAAAGAAAGTACATTCCGTGATTAGTATTTTGCTCTTGGCAACATAGTCCAACTGAGAATAATCAACACATTGGCTGTCACCTAAATACGTCACTATCGGCAACTCAACCGGATTATCGATCACAACGCCCTGCTTTTTAAGCTCTACGATTTGAGGCCCATTAAGCCCGGCATATTCGGGCTTTATCTTCTTACGTTTTTCAATTACCGTATACCCAACCGACCCTCTCGAATGCTTTACCGGAAACACTCTGGCAAAAAGATTAGGTTTGATCTTAAATTCATCACCCGGGGCAACTGAAACAAGATTAGCCGGCACTTCATTGCCGTCAAGCCTGCCCCATGCATCAATAATCTGCTGGATAGGTCTGATAAGTCCCGCAGGAGCCACAATCGTCCCAGTTGCTATACCGCAGAAATTGCGATGCGACAAATAATAAGCCAACCCCGCAGCATGATCCATATGCCCGTGAGTCAACAATACATTATTAATCGAGATCACCTGATCAGGAGCTTTACCTATATCAAAACAAACATCCAGTTGAGGCATAGCTATAACAGTTTCTTCACCGGCTATCGAATAACCGATAATTTCCAAACCTTCTATTTCTGTTTTTGCAAGTCTGTGACTCGGCATATTGTTATTCCAATCCCAATTAAATTTTTCGCTTTATCCGCGGGTAAATAACTCAAAGATAAGAAGTTATAGATTTATTCGCGGAAATTTATTACCATGAATGGTATTATTCCAAAAAAACAAATTAACCCCCTAATAGTAGAATTGATACGCCTTTCTGTCAATTTGTTTTTGCCGAGACTTGTATAAATACACTGCATGTTTTATCATAGAACCATATTTTTATCAGGGATTAACGCTTATGGTTGACAAAAGAAGACATCGAGGCCCAAACCCTAAGGACAAAAAATTATTTGCTCCAGACCAGCTGCCGAAGCTGCATACCGCCGTCGCCGATGTTTGCCTGCTGTTAACCAAAGGCTATGCATCCAAAAGCTCATTAAAACTCGTTGCTGACAAATTCTCCCTGACTGAAAGACAAAGGTTGGCAATAATGAGAGCTGCATGCAGCGACCAGCAACTTGCACAAATACAGCAAAACCAAATTCAACTCACACAAGCAGCCAACAAACCAATAGCGATCGACGGATATAACACTTTGATTTCTATCGAAGCCGCAATGAGTAATGGACTCGTCTTAAAAACACGATCTGGATGTTACAAAGACCTGGCTTCAATACACGGCTCATACAAAAAAGTCTCTGAAACAATACCCGCAATAAAACTAATAGCCGATTTCCTCGACGAAAACGGCCTTAAAGATATAATATGGTTCTTCGACAGACCTGTATCAAACAGTGGTCGACTCAAAAAAATGATCGAAGAAATGGCAAAAGAAAATAACTGGCAATGGAAAATAGAACTTTCAAACTCCCCTGATAAAGACCTGGTAAACTCCAACAGGATAATTGCAAGCAATGACGGTATAATAATCGAAAAAACTAAGTGGCTAAACCTCACTGCCGAGATAATAAAAACAAAACTCCCAAACACATGGCTTATAGACCTTGCTGATTAGCCTTGACTCAATCAAAAAATAAAAAATACCAGATGATAATTAGAAATGTAAAAAGGAGCGGCCGTGAACCCGATTAGTAGTCCACGGCCTAAGAGTATTATGTGTTAGCAATTTTTAACATACGCTCGTATTGATTACACAATAATTGCACCACTAACCATGCTACCCTTCAACATCCCTTTCTTTTAATTTGTTCTTGATATATTCGCTGGCACTGACCGCCACATCTTTGCTGACATCAACACACTTTCGCATCCCAATGTTTATCTTCTGTGCCATTTCAGGCGATATTGCCGCTGCTGAATTCAACTGCCCCTGATACGAATCTCCTGCCTCTGCCGTCGCGGGAGCTGTCATATAAATCGCCGTTGCAAATCCCGCACAATAAATCAAAACCAAAAATATAAGTTTCATCATCTTTCATAACCCCCTAAAGAGAGCCAACATAATATCTTTCATCCTCACTACTAAAACCTTAATATACAAACCTCCAACTGCAAAATTTCTACTGGTAATTTTTGAAACATATCCCACTACCCTGTCTTATACATAAAAACACCCCTTTTATCGGGACCTCCCAACAAAAAAAGCAACAAAGCCTAAAGGGTAGCCCTAAAGCCTTGCTGCTTGATATCTGATTCAAGCCGATAAATATTGTCGGCCTGTAATACTGCTTGTTTTCTAAACCTGATTCTTATCGAGTGTTTTTTTTAAAGTCTCACAAACCAGCTCCACATCCTCTTTGCCTAAGTTATTATAGAATGGAAGTGCTATCGTACAATTGCATGTCGCGTCAGTCACAGGAAAATCACCAACCTTATAGCCAAACTGATCAATCATGAAAGGCTGCAAATGTACGGGGGCAAAATAATTGCTGACCTGAATCCCCTTTTCATGCATATCCATTAATACCTGGTTACGTTTTTCCAAAGTGATATTTTTTACCCGCACAACAAAAACGAACCAGCTCATATCAACACCTTCACCCACAACAGGAACTATAAGCCTGTCCTCGCCAGCCAACAGTTGCTGATAATATGCCGCAACTTTTTTTCTCTTAGCTTTAAATTCGTCAAGCCTCGAAAGCTGGACAATACCCAAAGCGCAGTTAATATCGCTCAGCCTGAAATTATAGCCTAATCTGGCATGACTAAGCCAACCACCGCCGGCGCCTCTGCCCTGATTACGCAACGAAACACACATATCCGCCCACTGGTCATTATCGGTAATGATAATACCACCCTCTCCGGTAGTGATCTGCTTATTAGGGTAAAAAGCGAAAAAGCTTATATCGCCGAAAGTCCCCGCCTTTTTGCCGTTCAAAGCAGAACCCAAAGCCTCACAGCTATCCTCAATAAGATACAGATTGTGCTTACGGGCGATTTCAAGATATTTATCAAAATAAGCAGGATTGCCAAAAGCCTCGATAGGCAAAATCGCCTTGGTCTTATCAGTAATCTTTTCTTCAATCTTTGTATGATCCAAATTCATCGTAACCGGGTCAATATCAACAAACACCGGCTTCGCACCGGCCATCATTATCGTAGTCACTGTTGCGATAAAAGTAAAAGGCGTTGTGATAACCTCGTCACCCTCGCCGATACCCAAAGCCAGCATAGCCAAATGCATACCGCTGGTACCGCTGTTGACCGCTACCGCACGTTTTCTACCTGTATATTCAGTAAAGACACGCTCAAATTCACCCAGCTTAGGCCCAAGTGAAAGGTTCGGACTTCGCAAAACCTCACAAACCGCTTCGATCTCCCTTTCTGTAATATCAGGCCTGGACAAATTAACTTTCATTACGACTCCTAATGTAGATGTAGTTTTTCAACAGTAAAGCCTGTATTATAACCTATCTTGTCAACTTTTTCATTATCTAAAATTAAGAAACTTTTGTAACATACAGGCCTTAAAAACTGATATAATTACCTGTACTGTTAATATATTATGATATTATTGTGGAATATGAGCCACGGCAATAAACAGGGCTCTTAATTATGAAGATTTAGAAAGGTCAAAATGAAAAAAGACTCAGAAAATTTCCTGAAACAGCTGCTTGAAGCACCAAGTCCGTCAGGCTATGAACAGCCCGCAGCAAAAATATTCCGTAAAAGAGTTAAAAAATCAGCAGATAAACTGATCACTGACGTCCACGGAAACAGCATCGCTGTCCTGAACCCAAACGCAAAATTCAAATTCATGATTGCAGGCCATATCGACGAAATCGGTCTGATAGTTACCTATATAGATGATAAAGGTTACATCTACACCGCCCAGATTGGCGGTATGGACCCATCTTTATTGGTAGGCCAAAGAGTAAAGATCATGACCGAAAAAGGTGAGGTTTTTGGCGTTATAGGTCGAAAAGCCATCCACCAAATGGAGCCGGAAGAAAGAAAGAAAAACGTCGAAATGAAAAATATCTGGGTCGACATCGGAGCAGATTCAAAAAAAGAAGCGGAAAAAAAAGTTGCCATCGGAGATCCGATCGTAGTAGATGTTCTCTACAGAAGACTCAACGGCGATAAAATTGTCTCCCGTGCAACTGACGACAAAGTCGGTGCATTCATCGTCGCAGAAGTTATCCGTGCACTATCCAAAAAGAAACTTAATATCTCAGTCGCCGGCGTTGCAACTGTACAGGAAGAAGTTGGTCTGCGAGGTGCAATGACTTCTGTTTATACTGTAAATCCCGATGCCGGAATCGCTATCGATGTTGGTTTTGCTTCTGACCACCCCGAAACAGACCCGAAAAAAACCGGTACTGTCGAACTCGGCAAAGGACCAGTTCTACATAGAGGACCAAACATCAACCCTGTTCTCGAAAAAGCACTTTTCAAAACCGCTAAAAGAATAAAAATTCCTTACCAGGTCACAGCAGAACCAAGAGGCACAGGAACAGATGCAAATGCAATGCAGCTCTCCAGAGGGGGTGTTGCAACCGCCCTGCTGAGCATCCCAAACAGATACATGCACACGCCTGTAGAGGTTATCTCTCTAAAGGACCTCCAAACCAGCATAAAACTGCTTACCGAATACATAGCTTCTCACCCAGCCAAAAGAGACTATCGGCCTTAAAATACATTTATGAAACAACAAAAGCCCCGACCATCGAACCGGGGCTTTTTTATTGTCCTGATATCGATTTGATACTAATAAATTTTTATATCACCATTTGATGTTGAAATTTTCAGCTTATTTTTAGTGCTACCGTCACCAATCACCCATTTGCCGGTGCCTTTTATTTCACCTTTAAAATTCAAAAGAAACTGACTATTAATCTTACCATTTCCGGTAGAAATCTCAACTGTCGCCGAATCCCATCTCGGCGCCTTCAAATCTATATCACCATTGCTGGTACACATAACAATATTTGAAACGTCCGCCGACTCAGCCGAATAAAACAAATCTATATCACCATTACTGCTTACCAAATCAGAATTCCCTTTAACATTATAAACTCTGATATCTCCATTCTTTGTCTTAGCTATTATATTTTTGCCCACCTGATTTAATTTAATATCACCATTCCTGCTTTCTACAATTGCATTTGAACCGATACTACATCCTTTGATGTCTCCATTTTTGGTTGTAGCTGTCATATTTTTATCAATTTGGTTAACAAAAATGTTACCATTTTTACTTACAAAGGTAACCGCCATCGGTTTAGGGCCAAGGATATCTAAACTGACGCTAACACTCTCGTATTCTCCGGTATCAGGTTTTTCAATTTTCACAATTATTTTATTATCTGCTTCTTCGAGCGATACCTTTGTTTCCTCTGCCAGTCTTTGTGCTGTTTCCATAGCCCTTGCCCTGGCTTGTATTTTTGCGATAACTCTGCAATCGCTCGTCTCATTGCCACTATATACTATATCACCATTTTTGGTTTGTGCTTCAAAAACCTCAACACCGTTAGCAGGTATTGACAACTCAACACTCCGCTCATATTTCTCTTGCGGCTCACAGCCGATACTAAAACTAACAACAATAAAAAACAATAATATTGTAAATAATTTTGATGCTTCCCGAATTGTCTTCATTTTCATACTCTCGCATTAAAACATTTTTTATTTTAATCTACTTCTTTGCTCTTTTGTTGTCAAATAAATAATCTCTGCCTGCGGGCAAGAAAATTTTTACAATAACGTGACATATAATGTTAATTATTTGAAAAAACATCTTGACTTGTGCCCTTTTTTCTGATAGAAACCGCTTAGACTTTAAGTGAGGACTTGTTTTATCTGATGGGGCAACATTATGTCCGAATTCGAAACGATTAGAACTGTAGCTAAAGAGACTCTTGCGATACCAAATTCGGGCCAATCATCTGATTATTCCCTCTGGGATCGCAGCCAGCGACTCGTGCGCAATGTCGAATACATCTGTCAGCTTCCCGAAATTAAGAATTCAAGCCTTGATATCGATATATCCAGCCTGATTATTGCGACTTATTTCTGCCAGGCCGGTCTTGCTCATCAATACAAAAATAAAAATTCAGCTTCAAAATCCCGTACAATCTCAGCTAATACCGGCAATACACTTGAACTTTGCTCAGCAATTATAGAAAAAAAACTCAGCCCAATTCTCGAAAAAACACAAATAAACAAAATATCAAAGATCATCACTGGAAGCGGCAGTCATTTAACGGATATAACTGAAGCAATGATACTTTCTGACGCACGGAATCTCGACGATATGGGGGCTACCGGCATATTCAATGAATTCAAACGACACATCATTCAAGGCAAAGGCGTTACAGACGCACTGCAAAGCTGGAAGAAAAAAATCGACTACCGATACTGGCAGGCAAGGCTAAAAGAAAGCTTCAGATTCGAACCCGTCAGAAAACTCGCTCAACAAAGGCTCTCTGCTACAGAATATTTCATGAACCAGCTAAAGATCGAACACTCCGCAAAAGACCTGGAAGAACTATCCGCATAACTTACTACCTAAAAAGACCTTACATGCAATTTGGCATTCTCTGTTAATAATCCTCAATATAAATTTTTAAGTTTTTTTCAATCCTTGTAACCTTTACATCTAAAAACAGGTATAACCAACCAGAAAGATATTGTAAAACAATTGAGGGTAGCTCTAATAATTGCTTTTATACACCGTTGACAGAACCCGAAAACCCCGATATTGTTGCGATTGATCAACTATTCATTAAAAGGAATAAGAAAATGAAAAGATCACTTATTTTGGTTTTACTGTTTGCAGTAGTTTTTACCCATCAATGCAGCGCAAAACCATTGGATCCAACTATTATTGACTTCAATGCCGGTTGGCTGTTTCATGCTGACTATGATCAATTCAATCAATCGAGAATTGGCGATCTCATAAAGCAACAAATGTCTTTGCTGGGTCTTGACAGCCACCTGACCGATTTTTCTGACAAATTTGCCTTTCATCCACTCGAAGACGTCAACAGCGTAACTATCTATGGCCAAGGTGAAGATAAATCAAAAGCCGTCGCATTTGTCTATGCCAACTTTGATAAACAAACTTTGCTCAACCTGCTGGAAAATGACTCCACTCATGAAATAATCGAATACAAAAAGCAAAAGATACACAAATTCAGAAATAAAAAACGAGCCGACGATGAAGGCAAAATAACTTTTGTTCTGCTAAATGCAGACAATATCATACTCTCAACAGGCCTTGATGCTGTTAAAACCGCGGCTGATAATCAAAATATTAACGGAAACAACGTGGCAAATACGGAGTTGCTAAACCTTTTAGAAAACAACTCCTCAGCGATAATACAATTAGCGGGAATAAATATAGCTGAAAACTTAGGTCCAAAAAACAACTCCATCGTACTAAAGCAAACCGATACACTCTCAATAACGATCGGCGAACTCAACGAAATATTTTACATCGACTTAAATTTGAAAGCCTACGACTCGCAGACTGCTGTTGACATTGAAAACATGATGCGGGGATTTATTTCATTAGGACTGTTGGCACACGAAAAACACCCCCAATGGACAAAAATAGCTGAAGCAACTCAAGTGATAAGAAAAAATAAAACTATAAACGTATATTTCGAAGCTGAACCTGAATTTATAATTTTAATGTCTACCGAAGCCTGGAAAAAGAAAATGGCAACGAAATGTACGGATTTAAATCCATAAAGAATATGGCGGATTTGCAGAACGATTTAAAGTTATTAACAAATGAGCAACTTGCTGCTAAGGTTAAAATTGGATGTAAGGATAGTTTCTCAGAATTAGTCCTGCGTCTGAACAATAGATTGCTTAGCTTTCTGCTGGCAAGAACAGGAAAATTTGAAGATGCCGAGGACTTAGCACAGGAAACATTTGCTAAAGCTTATAAAAATATTAAAAAATTTAATGACAGATGGAAATTTACGACATGGATATTCACGATCGCTGTCAGACTGGCCAATAGCCATTACAGAAGGCGAAAAACTGCATATAACATTGAAGATATAGGCGATTTCGAACATAAAGCTGATGGACCCGAAAGAATCGTTGAAAAGCAGCAGCAGTGGGAAAATATCTGGCTTCTGGCCCAAAAGACTCTCAGTTGGAACCAGTATCAATCACTCTGGCTTAAATACGCTGAGGATTTGCCGATTAAAGATATCGCCAAAATACTGGGCAAAAGTAAAGTGAACATAAAAGTGACATTGTTCAGAGCAAGAAATAATATGGCCGACGTGTTGGCTGATAAAATTTGAAAAGGAATAATATGTTTTGCTGGTTTTTTAAATTATTGATTTCACATAACCTGGATAACAAAACCAAAAACAGCAGGTTTGTTGAAAAACACATTGCCGCTTGTAAAAGCTGCTCTCAGTTTTACGATTCTGCAAAAAAACTCGAAGACAAGCTGATACAAGACGCCAAAAGTTTGCAGACCAAAACTGCACCGACCACTGTTGATATAACAAAATTCAAACAAACCGACGTCCCCGTCCGTCATACAACGAAGATCAAATCAGCTTTGCTCGCCGCAGCTGCCTGCATAACCATAGCTGTAATTTTCTCCGCGGTATTAAATATTCAAAAAACCAATGAAACAAAAAAACTTAAACAGATAAAATCGCAAGAAACCTTAAAATTCGCCCTTTCAACCCATAACCTTATTACTGACAATATCCAGACTCAAGATTCTGCTTTAAAACTTGTTCAGGTAATGGCAAAGCCATATAAAAACGAAATCGACACCATAAAAAACGAAACCAAAACAGCTTTGATATTTCTGGTAAGCTGCATAGATGTTCATATTGATAATAACCAGAAAAATATAATTATAAATTGATTCTCGCGTCAAAAGTCGTTTTTTGAACTCAAAATCAGCCTTTAAGATACTGAAAACAAGCTCTCAAAATACTTATGACACCGGCGTCTGAATTAGCAAGAAAGGAATCGCTTAATGTTATTAAAAAATAATCTGCCCCGATCTACCACCAGAAAATTTTCAGCACTAATTTTTATTCTCCTGTTGTCTCTGACAACTTTTGCTGCCGCTGCCGAGGTGATCAAGCAAACCCCAGCCAAAGTATTAGCTCAATATGGTAGGGGCAAACTGCTCGAAATAAACAACCAGAAAGTACTCCTCGTTGCAGGCACTAACTACGAAATGGGTTATCAGCAAGGCAAACTGCTCCAGAACGAAGTGAAAGCTCTCGTAGAAAGAATCCTCTTTATCGTCCGCGGCGCAGAAGCAACAAAAGCAAAAGCATTCCTCCAACCCGGAAGTATAGAAAACGCATTTGAAAGAACAAGGCCATTTATCGATGAAAGATATTTTGAGGAAATGCAGGGCATCGCCGACGGTGCAGGCATTGACCTCAGAGATGTCCACCTCGCAAATATATTCCCGGAGCTTTTCCATTGCAGCGGATTCGCCCTGTTCGGCAATGCAACCAAAGGCGAAAAACTCCTTCACGGCCGAATCCTCGACTATATGACAGAAGCAGGTCTGCAAAAATACGCCCTGGTCACAATAGCAAAACCAGCCGGATTCAACAATTATGTCACCGTAGGCTTTCCAGGATTAGTAGGCTCTGTGACATGCATGAACGACAAACAAGTTGCGCTCGGCGAAATGGGAGGCTCAGGAGAAGGAAGCTGGGACGGCACCCCAATGACATTTCTAATGAGAAAAGCCGCTGAAGAAGCAGACCACCTCCAGCAAGCTGTTGATATTTTCAAAAACTCAAAAAGAACCTGCGAATATTATTATGTAATTTCAGATGGTAAGATCCCAGACGGCAGAGGCCTGGCATGCACAAGTGAAAAATGTGACGTCTTAAAACCAAACCAAAGCCACCCCCAACTACCGCACGCTATCGAAGATGTAGTTCTCATGAGCGCCGGTGACAGATACGAACACCTCGCAAGATTAGTAAAAGAAAAATTCGGCAAAATCGATATCGACTACGCTCTCGATTTAATGAACAGACCAGTAGCAATGAAAAGCTGCTTGCACAGAGTTCTCTTCTCACCACAGGATTTAAAACTCTGGGTCTCCAACGCCGTCATGCCGGAAGAAACCGAGCAATACGCCGCCTGCTATCAGCCTTATTACGAATACGACTTTAAAAAATTGCTGACAATAATACCAGATACCACCCCAGCAGGTATTGGAAAGGTCCCCGCATACATAAAGAAGGACATCGCCGCAACACAGCAACCCGCTCAACCAAAAATCCCCGATGTAATCGCAACCGTACCAAGCAGCATAAAAAGGCTTTACCCTGTTTCCACCAACAGCCGCACCCAGCAATTGCTCTCACCATATCGTTTCAAAACTGATGCGTTCGAATACAAAATGAAATTCCAAATACATACCCAGGCTTACGACATCTTCGAAATATCATTCCCTTCAGCTTTCAAAAGCGATATAGAACAAAACAACACTGTCTACTGTGAATACTTCCGAGCAAAAGGAGGTCAGAAAAGAGCATCGGTAATTCTGCTCGACATCCTTGAAGGATCACTGACTGTCTCAAGACTGATCGCCCACAGTCTGGCAAGTAGCGGCATTGATGGTTGCATTATGACACTGCCCCATTACGGCCCAAGAAGAATGCCAGATGATAATCTTATCGAATTCATGAAAGACCCGAATGTGTTTATAACTTCCGTACAACAAGCAGTCATAGATGTAAGAAGAACTGCACGCTGGATTGAAAGCCAACCACAAGTCGACAAAAATCGCATAGGACTTTGCGGCACAAGCCTCGGCGGATACATAGCTGCCTTATCAGGCGGAGTTGACGGCGGATTTAAAAAAATCGCTCTGGTCCTCGCCGGAGCAGATATGCCCACAGTACTGACCACCAACGCAAGAGAGGTCAAAGACATAAAAGAACAACTCGCCCTGATGAACCTCACCGGTGAAAAACTTTTAGCTCTGCTCGAACCAATCGAACCCTTAACATTTGCCGACAGACTAAAAAAATCCAGGATTTTAATGATCAACGGCTCACAAGACACAATCGTCCCGCCCGCATGTGCCGAAAAGCTCGCAAAAGCAACCGGAGCCGAAATTTGCTGGTTTAATACCGGTCATTATGGGATGTCGAAATATCTCTTGGCGGCTCTTGGTAAGGTAAATGCACATTTTAGCGGCGATAAATGGTGAAAACAGCCAAATTCTCCCAAAAGTAAACAATAAATAGTGCCGATAAAAAATTACTGGATTAAATTGAGCTCAGAATTTATTATCTAAGCGATTTGTTAACTGCTTTAAAAGGAAAAATTGAAATGCCGTCAGATTATCGCAAGCTCACTGCTGAAGAAATTAAGGTATTAGAAAATAATGGCTGCTCATGCCAAAACTGGGACAACATTAAAGTTGACCCCGCTTTTGATTGCTCAAGAATTAAAACAACTAACTTTTCAGGCGATGTAACTCTCGGCAGATTCGATAAAAACATAGAATTCGATGGCGGCATAACAAGACCAACAGGTATAAAAAACGCCGCCATCCATAACTGCCAGATCCACAACAACGTATATATAAACAACGTGCGAAACTATATCGCAAACTACATAATCGAAGATGACGTTATTATAGAAAACATAGACCTGCTCGCCGTCGAAGGACAAAGCTCCTTCGGCAACGGAACCGAAGTTGTCGTCCTGAACGAAACAGGCGGCAGAGAAATACCCATTTACGACAGACTCACCGCCCAAATCGCATACATTATCGCTTTCTACCGTCACCGAACCATATTGATAAAAAACCTACAGAAAATGATAACTGACTACACAGCCTCGGTAACATCTGACATGGGCACAGTCGCTAAAAATGCAAAGCTGATAAACTGTCGTATCATTAAAAACCTCAAGATCGGACAAGACTGCACCATCGAAGGCGCAAGCAGACTTGAGAACGGCTCATTAAACAGCTGCCCCGCAGACCCAATATACATAGGACACGACGTAATAGCAAAAGATTTCATCGTCGCAAGCGGCTCAAAAATAAGCAACGGAGTCCTGATCGCAGAGTGCTTCGTTGGTCAAGGCTGTGAACTCTCGAAACAATACTCCGCTGAAAATTCAGTCTTCTTCGCAAACTATGCAGGCTTTCACGGAGAAGCATGCGCTATCTTCGCAGGACCCTATACCGTTACTCATCACAAATCAACGCTGTTGATCGCAGGTCTCTTCTCTTTCCTCAACGCAGGCAGCGGTTCAAACCAGAGTAACCACATGTACAAACTTGGTCCTGTACATCAAGGGGTCATAGAAAGAGGCTCAAAAACAACTTCCGATTCTTACATACTTTGGCCCGCGAAAGTCGGCGCCTTCACCGTAGTTATGGGAAGACACTACCGCAACTCAGACACTTCCGATTTGCCTTTCTCATACATGATCGAAAGTGAAGATGAAAGCATACTCGTACCAGGTGTAAACCTGCGAAGCGTAGGAACCATTCGTGACGCAAGAAAATGGCCAAAACGTGACAAACGAAAAGACGCTGACAAACTCGATTGCATAAATTTCAACCTGCTCAGCCCATATACAATCCAGAAAATGCTAAACGGCACAGCATTACTTCAAAAGCTCGCAAAAACCTCAGGCCATACCAGCGATTACTTCACCTACCACAGCGTAAAGATAAAAAATCCATCCCTGTACAAGGGAATAGACCTCTACCAAATGGGCATAAACAAATTCCTCGGCAACTCACTAATAAAAAGACTCGAAGAGATACCATTTAAAACTGATGCCGAAATACAAAACAGGCTAAAACCTGACACCCAAACAGGACTCGGAAAATGGATAGACATCGCAGGGCTCTTCGCACCAGAGAAAGCAGTCAATGACCTGCTCGATAAAATCGAAAACAATAAGATCAAATCTCTGGAAGAAATAAAAGACGCTTTCTGGGATATGCACAAAAATTACTATACCTACGAATGGACATGGGCACTTGAAGTCCTGCAAAAACAGCTGAACAAATCCATCGACCAGATAACCGCCAAAGACGTTGCACAAATGGTTAACCAGTGGAAAAACTCCGTCATAACTCTTGACAACATGCTCGCCGCTGACGCAAACAAAGAATTCTCCGACGTCTCCCAGACAAGCTTCGGCCTCGACGGCGACGAAAATACAAAAGCCCAGGACTTCCTCCAGGTAAGAGGAGACTACGAAACAAACAGCTTCGTCTGTGAAATCAAAAAACACATAAAAACAAAATCAAACCTCGCTAGCGAACTGCTCCAAAGAATAAAACACCTCTGCTAAACATCAGTCGAGCCTGGATTCGAATTTATAATCACCCGACCCAATTGCAAAGGCCGCATAGCCGTCCTTAAGCTCAATAAATTTTGTAAACTTTTTATCTTTAGCAATCCTGCTTGCTGCCTTTAAACACTCATAGCTCGTCGGCACATAAACCATCGCAGAAGTATTCGCAGGGATAGTGACATCAAGCTTAAAAATACCACCGCCATGCCACCAGCTACTCTTTACAAAACCGTTAATAGAATCAAAGCTACCCTTAGTATAACCGAGCCCACCACCCGGCAATGGCTTAATAATAATCTTCCGATAGCCATACCCATCAGTTTCAATACCAGCGATACCACCCATCAGCCAGCTGCCCACAGCACCAAGCGAATAATGATTAAACGAGTTCATACCCGGAGCCTGAAAACCTTTTTCTTCTGTCCATCCGTCCCAGCGTTCCCAGATAGTCGTCGCACCATTTTTAATCGAATACCCCCAGCTCGGAAAAGTCTCATTCAACAATAAACGATACGCTACGTCAATGTTACCCGTCTCGGCAAGCACCGGCATAAGATAACTAAGCCCCACAAACCCCGTCGACAAATGCCCATTCATCGCCTCAATCCTTTTAATAAGATGCTTCGCCGCCACAGGCCTCATTTCATCATCCAGCAGATCAAAATATAAAGCAAGCACATAGCAGCACTGCGTATTGCCCTTAATAGTTCCATCTTCAGCAACATAAGCCTTATTAAAAGCCTTTTTAATCCGCTCCTTAAGCTCAATATACTTTTTAGCATCCTCAGCTTTACCAATCGCGCCGGCAATTTCCGCCATCAGCCCCGCACTGTACGCAAAATAAGTTGTCCCGATTATTTCTCTCGGCGTATCCTCACCAATACTCAACCAGTCGGGATACTCCGTCTTAGGACGAAGCAGCCCATTACTGTTCTTCTCGCAAAACTGAATCCATTTCTGCATCGCCGGATAGTGTTGCTCTAAAATTTTCGTATCATTATAAACCTTATAAATCGTCCACGGACAAATTATCCCCGCATCAGCCCACGCAGCACTACCGCTACCGCTCGCCGCCATATTCGGCGCAACATCCGGAAACCTGCCATCGTCGCTTTGACCGTCAACAACGTCGTCCATCCATTTCGTAAAAAACGAAGCAACATCCATATTATAAGTCGCCGCCCTGCAGAATATCTGTGCGTCACCAAGCCAGCCCATCCGCTCATCACGCTGTGGACAATCCATCGGCACATCAACAAAATTCGAACGCTGGCTCCACGTTACATTGCTGTATATCTGGTTGATCAAATCGTTCGAACATTCAAAACTCCCCACTGCCGGCGTGTCACTATGTATAACAAGCCCCGTTATCATATCCTTTCCAGGCCTTCTGGAAATACCCGTAACCTCAACATACCTGAAACCATGAAATGTAAAACTCGGCTGCCATACCTCAACGCCCCCGCCTTTGCAAATATAAGTCTCCGTCGCACGTGCACCGCCTAAATTCGCAGTGTATATACTGCCGTCACTATCCAGCATCTCAGCAAATTTGATCGTGATCTTTTGCCCAGCTTTACCCTTTATTTTAAGTCTTGCAAAACCCGCAAAATTCTGCCCAAAATCAAAAACATAATACCCCGGGTGAGGCTCGGTTATTGCAACAGGTCTTAATTGCTTAACAATCCGGATAGGCTCGCCCGCATGAATCTGCATCTTAATATCAACAGATTCGGTTACCGCAACATCATCCCATTTGGTATCATCATAACCAGCCTTATCCCAACCACTCATCTCCTCACGCGCATCATAAGTAACCCCTTCCAGCACATCTGCCTCAAAGATTGGTCCATAATTGGCTTTCCACGATTTGTCAGTAACAATCGTTTCTTTGCTGCCGTCAACATATTCAACTTCCATCTGAGCAATAAATCGAGGCTCCTTACCATACCGCTCACGAACCCTGCCCCACGCCAGATAACCCGCATACCAGCCGTCCGCCAGAATCGCCCCCGCTGCATTATCGCCTCGTTTCAATAGCCCCGTGACATCATAAGCACTATAATTAATACGCTTGCGAAAATCTGACCACCCAGGAGTCAAAATCGAATCGCTGATCTTCTGCCCATTAATTCGCATCTCAAAAAGCCCAAGTGCAGTAACATAAACATAAGCTTTTTTCACAGGCTTACTCAATGAAAAATCTTTCCTCAAATAAGGCGGCGGAGGAAGAATATACCTTTTATCAAATCCGCCATAAACACCTTCCCAGTATTTACATATAAACTCAGGCTTCTTCCAGCTCGAATCATCAAACCCAAACTCTATCCAGCTGTCACTAATTTTTTCATCTGTCACCTTCCAGCTCTCATCAAGCTTGATAACCCTCTTGGAACCATCAGCAAGCTCAATTTCTATTTTTGCAATTATCCCGCAAGGGTTATATCCATTCGCAGGCCAACCAGCAACAAAATTAGATGCAACTATCGCTATGATATTTTCACCCCGTTTAAATAACCCGCTGAGATCATAAATAGTCTTGCCCATCTCCATCTTAACTTTGCCGCCGAACTGCTCATTAATATAAACCTTAGCTTCATCATCAGCAGCTAAAATAATCCGTGCCCTCTTAACAACCTCATCGGTGCCAAATGTCACTTTCTTACGAAAACATATCACCCCCGGAGGTGCCAGCTTCTGCGGCTCAGAGTCCTCTTTTTTGCTGTACCAGTAATAGCTGCACCCATCCAGATGCATATCAAGCGCAGGTTGTTTATATTTCGCAGGTTCAGGTTTATCATAGCCTATCCATTTAGCCTGCCAGTCACACTTATTCAAAAGCCCCATCTTCCAGCTGCTAACCTTACTCCAAACCGACTTTTTACCATCACCATCCCATATCCGAACCTTCCACCAGCACTGCTGTCTTGACTTTAACCCCTTACCAGTATATTCGATCTGATTCGTCTGCGAACTTGCAACCTTGCCGCTGTCCCACAAATCACCAACATTATCTTTCAGCCTATCCTTACAAGAAGCAACAATGATCCGATACGCACTTTGAACCTTACCTTTACCCGTCGATGTCACTATCCAGCTAAGCCTTGGTCGCATTACATCTATCGCAACAGGCTGCGCATGATATTCAACCCTCAGCCTTTCTGCCTTAACAGATGTCCCGAACAACCCCGCACCCTCAGCAATACCAAAATGAAAACACGCAACAAAAAGACAAACAATCCACAAGAAACGCCTCATAGCAAAATCTCCACTATCAAATATAATCAGCAACTAAAACATCAATACCACATAGATACACAATTCCGCTAAAATTGTTTAGCAAAAAATCCCAACTATTACTCTAAACCAATAAAAAAACCCCAGCTCATTTTACTGAACCGGGGTCTGATATCTTTCTGAAAACCTGTTGTTATCTGACAGGCATACCCATCGCAGGTTGTGCTTTCTGCTCTGCGGGGTCCTTGCCCGCAGGATAAACCAGCTTACCACTCTTTTTAGCTTCTTCCTTCAGAGTCTCTATATAACCCCTGGCAAACTCAGATTGCTTTTTCTGTTTCAGTGTTTCATTTATCTCAGCCTTAGCATCTTCGAATTTTGTAACACTTGCCTCTGTATGCCCTGTCTTTTTGATAATATGATAACCAAAACGAGTTTCAACAACACCACTTACTTCGCCATCCTTAAGTGCAGAAGCTGCTTTCTCAAATGCCGGCACCATCTGACCCTTGCTGAATTCACCAAGATCGCCGCCCTTTTGCGATGAAGGACAATCCGAATTTTCCTTAGCCAACGCCGCAAAATCACCGCCGGCTTTAACCTTCTTAAGAATTTCTTCTGCCTCGGCCTTAGCCGTTGCCTTTACCGCATTAGGATCAGCATTCGGGTCAGACTCATCGAACTTAACAAGAATATGGCTCGCCTGGAACACCTCAGCCTTTTCAAACTGTTTTGCGTTGTCGTCATAATATGCTTTAACTTCCGCATCATTGACATCAACCTTACCTTCCCACTTGCTTTCCATAAACTTCTGATAAGTAAACATCTTCTTGATGTCTTTTCTAACAAGATCAAAATTCTGACCCTGTGCTTCAACCAGAGCTTTAAAATCGTCATATGACATAGGCGGATTCTGCCTGCCCGCGATCTCTTCTGTTATCAGCTTAGTGACATCATCATCACTAAGTTCAATTTTCGCTTTAGCCACTTCTACATCGACCAATTTTTCCATAACTATTTTGTCAACCGCCTGCTGTCTCATTCTCTGCTTTAATGATTCAACAAACGCCGGTGGAATATTAGCTGTCTGAGATGCCATTTTCGCAAGCTGAGGTTTAATCATTTCATCTATCCGGCTTTCCATGATCTTTTCGCCGCTGATAGTTACCGCAACTTCGTCAACTTTTCGCTCTTGAAGACCGGCTGCCTTAACTGCTGCCTCAACCTTAGCTGCCTTAGCTTCCGCCTTTTCCTGACCAGGAGCCTTGGCTGCTTTAATATTATCTGCCTTCTTATCCTCCGCAAAGGATGTTAAAGTGAGAAAACTCACAATAATCAGTGAAATTAAAATAATTGAACGACTTTTCATTATACTTGTCCTTTCTAAAACTAAAAAAGTTAATACGCGAAAATTAAAATCATAAGCTCATTATTATTATATCACCATCACCATAAGTCAACCTTAAAAGGCCGTAATAACATTATTCTACGACTGTTACCACCTTTCGGTTCACCTATAACATTTTTAAATACCCTGCTTATTTTTAACCCAAATCCGCTTTTTCACACTTTTTTCCCTCTCAGACTGGCAAAAAATGCAATTTTAAACTATATCTATAAATAATTTATTACTTTGCTTTGGCCGACAAAAACCTTATTTTGAATAATTTAAAATAGGAGATTATATGGAAATGGATAATAAATCTGGTTCAGCCCTCTATATAACCAAAGTATGCTTCGTCGCAGCATTAGGTGGGCTATTGTTCGGCTACGATACCGCTATAATTGCGGGAGCAACACCTTTTTTAAAACCACATTTTCAACTAAATGACTTTATGTTAGGCTGGGCAGTAAGCAGCGTCCTGATAGGCTGCATTGTAGGTGCCGCTTCCGCTGGTTACATCAGCGACAAATTCGGAAGAAAAAAAGTTCTCATAGTGTGTGCTTTGTTATTTGCTATCTCGGCAATATGGTCTGGATTGGCTTCGACCCTGTCAGAGTTTATATTTGCACGCTGGATAGGCGGACTCGGCGTCGGAGCAGCCTCAATGCTCTCACCAATGTACATCTCCGAAATATCACCCGCAAAAATTAGAGGTAGGCTCGTCTCATTAAATCAACTGACTATCGTTATAGGTATGCTTGCCGCTTATGGCGTCAATTACGCCCTCAAAAACATAGGAGAGACAAACTGGAGATGGATGTTCGCCTCAGAAACCCTGCCCGCTGTCGCATTTTTCATCCTCCTCTTCACAGTACCCGAAAGCCCCCGTTGGTTAGTTAAACAACAAAAAGAAAGCCAGGCCTTAGACATCCTAAGCAAAGTAGGTGGCCAAACACATGCCGAAAACGAAATGCTGGAAATCAAAAATGCTCTTACACATGAAGACAACTCCATCGCAATGCTGTTCAAGCCTGGAATGAAAATTGCCCTTACCATAGGAATTGCCCTGGCAGTATTACAGCAGATCACAGGAATAAACATAATTTTATACTATGCCCCTATAATATTCGAAAACATGGGATTTGAAAGAGACGCCTCACTACTAAATACCGTTGCTGTAGGAGTCGCCATGCTTACCGCCACGTTGATCGCAATAACATTCGTTGATAAGATAGGCCGAAAGCTTCTCCTGCTCATAGGCTCTGCAGGAATGGGGCTATGCTTAATGATGGTGGGAATCTCAATGCAATACGATATCTTCAAAGATTTAGCGATAGGCTCCATAGTCATCCCCAAAGGCTACTTCATTATAGCCTTCATCGTCGGATACATCGCCTTTTTCGCAAGCTCTCTGGGCCCAATAGTATGGGTTGTTATGAGCGAAATATTCCCAACAAAGATCAGAGGCCGAGCAATGAGCATCTCAACGGTAGCCCTGTGGATCGCATGCTTTGGCGTTTCACTCGCTTTCCCCGTCATGCTCGAAAGACTCCCATCAATGGCAACTTTCGGCATATTCGCTGCCATGTGCGTCGTTATGTTCGTATTCACCCTGATCGTCCTGCCCGAAACTAAAGGAAAAACTTTAGAAGAGATTGAAAAATATTGGATCAAAGATTAAACTGTTGTAATGATGAATTTCCCGGAAAAAATTACTGTTGCCTCGTGTAAAACGATAATTGTGCCAAGATACGCTGAAACAGACCAGGGAGGCGTCGTCCATAACAGCGTTTATCCCATCTGGTTCGAGATCGGAAGAACTGAACTGCTGCGAGAAAACAAAGTCGCGTACAAGGACCTCGAAGCCGCTGGTATCTTCTTCGTTGTCGCTGAAATACACATTAAATACCGCAGACCAGCCTTCTACGATGAAAAACTCGAAATAGAAACAACCTGCGAAAAAGTAACCGCGAGCAAAATAATACATAACTACAAAATAACGCGCCCCCAAACAGGCATAACCCTCGCTGAAGGCTCAACAGCGTTAGCCTGCATAAGCAAAGAAGGAAAAGTAAAAAGAATCCCAAAATTCATGTACCCAGCGGAATAAACTAATTAACTGCTAATCTTTCAAGGCAGTTAATATATTATACCTTTTAAAAACTACTATGTTTAAAGAATACCGCTTTTGCCAATTTGCAATAAAATACGAGCTACCTAGGTATCTGTTAAAATTAAACTATTCCCATTCACAAATAAAAGTGAATTTGCATAGCACATTCTGGTCATTCCATTTACTCCCAGCATAGCCCATTTCTACACAATCCTGATTGCCTCTTAAATTATCAGGCAACCCTGGTGCCCAGTTTTGAAATGAAACTTTTTCGCCCGTCACCCATTCCCATTTCCCTTCCGATCGCCTATCAGATAGTCCAATCCACACACGATTAGCTTTGTCTAACTTTGCTGGTAATTTGGCAACGAATTTCTGTTCATTTTTATCAGAAATAGTAACCAGGTGTCCACCAAGAGCTTCACAACATTTTTTTGCCCCATGCCATGACATTTTATGCTCAAAAAACTTATACCTGTGCCCATTAAATATTTTAATATCGTTACTAATCAAAGAACTCTTCCCCATCAACCTTGCCCATACCACCGAAGGGCTAAATTCAAGAAAACGCTCCAATAACAATTTGCCATTTGAATTTTCGCACATCTCAACCAATTTAGCAGCAGCTTCTTCACCTACTTCTTTATCTTTGCACGCAGAAAGAGCCCAATACAAAACAGGTCTGCTTGCGAGAGGTAACTGCTGAATCTTTTTAAGGCACTCAACCGAACCCATATCTGGTGAACCAGAAATTTGCTGAAGCAATTTGGCAGTCCTGATTTGTGCATTTTTGGGAACATCTGCAAAATAGCCAGCACCGTAACTACAAGGCATAGCAACATTATCAGTTTTTATAAACCTGTGTTGAGTTTTGTAGTTTGTGCCACGATACACCACCAAATATTCACGATGATTAAGCCTAAACTTATTATTTTGGGGAAATTTTTCTTGAGAATGCACAGGAATCCATCCCGTATTAGGCAAGTATGCCTCGGTCCAGGCATGATCAAAAGGATGTGGGCCACTCGAAGAAATTCTTAAGCTGTGGATTTCCCTTGAAGGCACTTGGCTAGCTCGTAGCAATGCTGTAGTCACACGAGCAAATTCGCCGCATTGGCCCAATTTTGATTTGAGCAAATCAATAGCAGTATTGGGACGTTTGCAAACACCATATTTCATTGTTGAGTTAATATACTCCCACACATCTTTTACACGCCCAATTGGCTGTTTCTCAATAGATGTGACATTTAAACTAACCTTTTTCATAAACGGATTATTCAAATCATATTCTTTGTCATCAGCTAAAAACGACTTTCTTATCGAAGCCGGGCAAGCAATGTTTCGAGCAAAATTCGATTTATTCCCAATCACATACGCATCTTTATACATTTCAATCCCAGCAACAAAACCAAGCAATAAAGGTACGTCATACTGCACTTTAATGGGTTTATCTATTGAGATTGAAGTATTGCCAAATTGGTCTTTGGAAACTTTACAAGCTGGGTAAACAGATTTTGTGAAGTAGATTCTTTGTGCATCATATTTACAACCAATTGGAAAAGCTAGCTCATTAACACTAGACGGTTTATCTTCATCAGGGCCTTCAAGCCAAATAAGCCGAAAAGCCATACCCTGACGCCATTTTTCTCGAGTGACAATTCTTTCAGGAAATTCCTGGGAATATGAAAGTCTTTGCGTTGATATAACTAGAATTACAAAGGATAAAATAAAAAATCTGCTTAAAGTTGCTTTAATTGGCATATATTTACCTTTCTATATTTATTAGCTTAGTATCCCTGATTCCTTTCGCAATCCTAAAAAATCTTTTTTTCTTCACATAAAAAAAGGAAATTAATCAGTAAAAATAAAAACAAAGCAAGTGTCTACCTCAAAAATTATTCTATAAATTTTTCCGGACACGTCAACTATATAATCACACTCAACTTCCAAAGTGCCATTTTTGTAACAAAACAGCATTCACACCATCCAAAACAAATAAAAAAGACGAACCCCAAGCCTGATTTATCAAAAAAACAAGATTCAGAGAACGGACTTCAATTTACTTAAGAAGCGC
>CAYZEH010000014.1:0-9074 GCA_964477135.1 uncultured Pirellulales bacterium
TGGCAGAAGAGTCAGGGTTGAGTATTACACAGAAAGGCTTTATTGCTGTTGATGAATACATGAGAACCGAAAACCCCGACATTTTTGCAGTGGGTGACTGTGCTGAAAAACGCGACTTTATTACAAGGAAACACAGCGGTGTTATGCTTGCTTCCACTGCTTGTGCAGAAGCAAGAGTGGCGGGAATGAATTTATATAAACTCTCTACATTGAAAACACTCAGCGGTACAATTGCTATTTTTTGTACAGCTATTGGAGATACCGGCTTTGGAGCGGCAGGATTAACAGAAGATGCCGCTAAAAAGGAAGGCTTCGACGTTGTTACCGGTACTTTCGAAGGGATCGACAGGCATCCGGGAGCTTTACCGAACACACATAAGCAGACTATAAAATTGATTGTTGCCAGGGAATCAGGTGTAGTTCTTGGCGGAGAAGTAATGGGTGGACTAAGTACAGGTGAACTAACAAATCTTATCGGGCTTGTTATTCAAAATCGAATGACCATAAATTCTATTTTGACAGCCCAAATCGGAACACATCCGTTACTTACGGGACCACCTACGGCATATCCACTAATAAAAGCTGCAGAAGCCACTGCAAAAAATATATGAATCAAAATAAATACGGCAACAGGTTGTTTCGATAATTGTATACCCTTAAGGGTAGTAAATGTCCGCGAATAAAGCCTTAACTTGTTATTTTTAAGTTATTTACCCGCGGATAAACGGTAAAATTCAATTGTGATCAGTATAAAAAGCACAAATAATTTTCACAGGAGATAAAAATGAAAATATTTAGAATTGCACTGGTACTATCAATAATAATGTTGGCTTTTGCCAGCTGTGATGAAAAACAAGCGGAGTATGGTCAGGTTAAAGATATTGTAAAAAAAGGTGCTATTGTAAAAAAACTTGCCGGTGGTTTTGCGTTTGTTGAAGGGCCGGTAGCGGTTGGTGATGGTGTTTTGTTTTCTGATATACCGAAACACAAGATATACAAGTGGTCAGCGCAAAAAGGACTTACTGTTTTCAGAGATGATATAAAAGGCCCCAATGGTCTTTTCTTTGATGATATGGGCAGACTTATAGTTTGTGCGGGCGGGTCAAGGCAATTGCTCGCAATAGACGGCAGCGGTAAAGTGACAATCCTGGCTGATAAGTTCAAAGGTAAACAGTTAAACAGCCCCAATGATAATTGGCCTGATTCTAAAGGCGGGATATATTTTACTGACCCAAGATATGGCAAAAAAGATAATATGCAGATGAAGATCGAGGGTGTGTATTACCTGAATAAAGAGGGCAAATTGTTACGTGTCATTGATGATTTTGTCAGACCTAACGGCATCATAGGTTCACCTGACGGCAGCATACTTTATGTCGTCGATCATGGTGACAGTAAAATATGGGCTTATAAGATCAACCCTGATGGTTCCTTATCGGACAAGAGACTTTTTTTTAATCAGGGAAGTGACGGCGTGACAGTTGACAGCAGGGGTAATATTTATCTTACCTCTCAGCCGAGCAGCTCAGTTCTGGTGGTCAATCCCAAAGGCGAGCAAATCGCCCGGATAAAGGTTCCTGAGCCGCCTGCTAATGTTTGCTTTGGAGGCCGAGATAATAAAACTTTATTTATAACTGCTGTTACCGGACTTTATAGCGTTGATACCAATGTCGAAGGAGTAAAAATAGAGTCAAAATCCAAGCCTGGGTTGTTCTTTGATTAAGCTTTATATTTGCATTTGCCCCTTAATTTGTCGATAAAAGGCATAGCTTGATAATCGGGTTACGCCTTTTTTGCATTCTCCGTTGAGGGTTGAAGATTTATCGGATTTTAATGCTTGACTTTAGCCTTTTAAAAGGGTATAATTCGTCACTTAAAGTTAAAGTCAGGATGACCAATCGAGCATGGATGGATTCAGCGTTAAGAGGTATTGCGGTAAGTATTTCTTTTTAAATAATTTATGTTGCAATATGAGGTTCGGGAACGATGAAAAAAAACTTAATATTAATAATTTTAAACATTTTATTGGTATCCACTGCTGTTTTTAGTCAGGACAGTTATGTTAAATACTGCAAAGCAGAGATATTTCTTACAGAACAAATTTCAGCCCAAGACATAGCGTCACTTGAGACGGCTCCAGGCAGTCCGATCGAATCGCTGGATGATCCAGCAAGAGTAATAGCGGAAATTACCCAGGTTGACGTTCAGGCACTTATAGATGCTGACGTTGAGGTGAATATTTTAAGCCGATACGTTTTGTATTCAGCTCAGACAGATATCGACCAGCAGGTAACGACAGATATAGGAGTTACCCCTGTTTTATTAAGCACTACTGATTGGTTTAAGAATGTATTTCAGTATGATATTCCAGATTATTATTCTGGTTCTGGGGCGGTGTGTAGTCCTATAGATATGACGTCTTTCGGTGATGGCCTTGTGTATAAGATAGATATTACTGTGGGAGTTCAGATGGTTGGATTTACAACAGAATGTCTTCTTGGAAAAATCAAAAATCAAAATGGTAGTGTAGAGTATACTATATTTGATCGAGTGGCGTTTAATATTATTCTTCAATCATACGGCATTGAAGATTTCAAACGTCAGCCTATTGCACAGGTCTGGTATTTTTGCGTTGAGGAAGTATGCAATGGTAGTTATTGCGGCTGGGGCGAGGGGTACATTATAGAATGGTGGATAAGGTTTAATTATGGTCCACCTGAAAACAACAATTGCAGTTCCGCAACGGTAATCACCAAAGGCACAGAATATAATGGATTAACTGATTTTGCTACAGGTGCAGGCGGTAGTGAATGTGTTAATAATGACGGCAATGATGTATGGTTCAAATACACTCCCGATGAAAGCGGCATGGCGACCGTAACAACGCAGGGCAGCAATTTTGATACTACCCTAACAGTTTATGACGGTTGCGGCAGCAATGAGCTGGCTTGTAATGATGATGCATGTGGAAATTACCAGTCAGAGATTACTATGTATATCGAGCAGGGACAGACTTATTATATCAGACTTGCTGGTTATGGCAACGATGTGGGCGACTATATTATAAAGCTTGAACAGATTGCTTGTGTTATGCCTTCGCCTGCGACCAATCCCGTGCCGTCTAATGGGCAGGGGCGTGTTCTGGTAGATGATCTTATTCTTGCCTGGAATGTTGACTTGACTGTGGGGCAAAGCAACTTCGTCGGTGAAACTAATACTGAAATTGAAGAAACTGAAACAACAGTAGATATTGGGTCGCAAAAAATAATTTACGGCAGCGATGACCGCAAGGATGTTTATCAGATAACAGATTTCGACAGACGTATAACAATGATGCCTGTTGCTGCGATCCTCGACAGAACAGACTTGTATGATAATCACGATGAAACTTTTGCTTTGCCTATAGAAACATTGAGCCAATGGTATGTCAGGGAAGATCCGTTAGAAACGGGGCATTATCTTTGCAGCTCTGAGCCTTTCATAAATCAGCCTAATCCAGCGATTGGTTCAGCTTTTCTTGTTGCTAATGATATTATGGCTACATCTGGTCAGTGTACGCAATTACTTAATCTTGAAGATATAGCGTTTGTTTTTGGTTTTGTAATGGAAGATGCCTCAACGCCGGTTACGACCATAGAAAGTTCAAAAGTTTATTACGCTGATGAAATAATCGCAAGCCAGACAGGTGTACCCAACTGGGCACTGATAAAACTCGACAGGCCCGTAACAGGTTATGTACCTCTTACAATAAGAAGAGACGGTAAAGTTTCAGATGTTCAGCAGTTGTATACTGTTGGTTATCCTCTTGGTTTGCCTAAGAAACTGACCGATGGCGGAGTTGTAAAGGACAATACCGCATCTTCATTTTTTAAAACCAATCTTGACAGCTATACAAGAAGCAGCGGCTCACCTGTCTTTAACGTAAATACCTGGGTTGTAGAGGGAATATTATCTCACGACGCCAATAGTGCTAATGATTTTGTCGCAGAATATGATTGTGATCATTCTCTCAATTGTCCTGACGGTGGCTGTCCGGACTGGGAAATTGTTACAAGGACAAAGGAATTCGCATCACTCGTGCCGTTGCCTCCGGATATGTACGATCTCTATTTAGATACCCAAAACCCTCCTCAAGATTTGATTTGGCTGAATCTCAATACGAATATTTTCAGATTTATAACGACGCCTATCCTTGATCCTTATGTTACATATTACTGGAAAGTTGTTTCTAAAAACCAATGCGGCGGGGTACCAAGCCCTGTCTGGTCATTCACCACGACAGCATTTGCAGCTGACTATAATAACGACAGAGTTGTTGACAATGAGGATTTATGCGAAATGGTATCTAAATGGTTGGAATCTGACGAAGCGCTCAATCTCGCTGGGGATGCAACTAATATAATCAATTTTAAAGATTTTGCGATTCTTGCTCAGGACTGGCTCAAAACTTACCCTTAATGTTCGTTGTGTTTCTTTTTTAATTGCTCAGAAGTCTTTAAATTGGCTCAATAGCTAAAAAGACTTGCTAAAATGAGGTTTCTACGATAATCTAAGCGTCTGTTTTTGATAGCAGATGGATTGTAAACTTTCATTTTAGGATGGACTTTATGAGCGAAATTAAGAAAAATCCCGGTCTTTCAGAGCTTGATGAGCTTTGTATTCAGACCATACGGTTTTTATCGATGGAAGGTGTGCAGGCGGCAAAGTCTGGTCACCCTGGTATTACTATGGGTATGGCACCAGCGGCTTATGTACTCTGGACAAAATATATGAAGCATAATCCAGCGAACCCAACCTGGCAAAATCGGGACAGGTTTGTTCTTTCTGCTGGCCATGGCAGTATGCTGCTTTATTCACTTCTGCATCTCAATGGTTATGATATCAGCCTTGATGATCTTAAGACATTTAGACAGCTTGGCAGCAAAGCAGCCGGTCATCCGGAATTTAACCCCGAACTCGGTATTGAA
Organism: uncultured Pirellulales bacterium; assembly: GCA_964477135.1. Classification (GTDB taxonomy): domain Bacteria; phylum Planctomycetota; class Phycisphaerae; order Sedimentisphaerales; family Anaerobacaceae; genus JAGLTN01. Next base: position 4,968 of record CAYZEH010000014.1, read on the forward strand.
GTAACTACCGGGCCTTTAGGGCAGGGTGTTTCTAATGCAGTAGGTATGGCAATCGCCCAAAAACACCTCGCTTCGATATTTAACCGTGAGGGTTTCCCTATCATAGACTACAACATTTACTCGGTTTGTGGCGATGGGTGTATGCAGGAAGGTATCACTTCAGAAAGCTGCTCTCTGGCGGGACATCTCGGTCTTGATAATCTTATTTTGATATACGATGACAATCACATCACTATTGATGGTGATACTGCTATGTCATTCACCGAAGATGTTGCAAAAAGATTTGAAGCTTATAACTGGCATGTTCAGGTTGTAGGCGGTGACGGCAATGATATGGAAAGTTTTGAAAAGGCATTGCAGAATGCTCAAAACGAAAAGGGCAGGCCTTCACTTATTAAGCTGAGAACTCATATTGCTTATGGCAGCCCGAATTTTCAGGACACTTCCAAAGCTCACGGCTCACCATTAGGTGATGATGAGATTCGCCTTATTAAGGAAAAATATGGTTGGGATCCGGATAAAAGTTTTTTCGTGCCGAAGGAAGTAAAAGACCGCATGGCGACAGTTCATAAAAAAGGCGCTGAGCTTGGGCAGAAGTGGAATAAAATGTTTGCCGATTACAGCAACGAATATCCTGAATTGGCGATGATGTTTAGCGATGCGATTAGCGGCAAGATGAAGTTTAATATCGATGAAGTTACTGCTAAATTTGAAGCAGGTTCATCAATGGCGACAAGGAAAGCATCTGGTATTACATTAGATACTTTGATGCCGAAGCTGCCTTTTGTAATTGGTGGTTCAGCGGATTTGACGCCTTCTAACAATACGTGGTTCACCGGCGCAGAAGATTATCAGAAAAGTAATCCTTCAGGCAGATACATCCGATATGGTGTAAGGGAACATGCAATGGGGGCAATTATGAACGGCATGGCTGTTGGTGGTGTGATTCGTCCTTACGGCGGGACTTTTATGGTATTCTCTGATTATATGAGAGGTGCGGTCAGAGTTGCTGCAATTTCAAAATATCCGTCAATATTTATATGGACACATGACAGTATCGGCGTTGGAGAAGATGGCCCTACGCATCAGCCTGTTGAACAGCTGGCTTCACTAAGAGCGATACCGAACCTTATTGTGTTCAGACCTGCGGATGCATATGAGACGGCTTATGCATGGGAATATATACTTAAAAATAATGACAGACCTGCGGCACTTCTTCTGACAAGGCAGGGACTTCCCATACTCGATCAGAAAAAATATGGTTCAGCGGCAGTTGGTGTAACCAAAGGTGCTTATGTTGTAGTTAAAACGGATTCGCCCGACGTTCAGCTTCTGGCAAGCGGTTCAGAAGTTTCATTGGCGATGCAGGCAGCAGATAAATTAGCTCAGCAGTCAATAAAAGCGCAAGTCGTTTCTATGGTGAGTTGGGAATTATTCGATGAACAAAGCCAACAATACAAAGACAGCGTTATTCTGCCGGGTGTTAAAGCAAGAGTTGGTGTTGAAGCGGCAATAGAGCAGGGTTGGTATAAATATATCGGCGACAAAGGTGAGTTTGTCGGTATGAATGGTTTTGGAACTTCCGGCCCTCAGAATTTGTGCTTTGAGCATTTCGGAATTACTACTGATGCTGTCGTTGAAGCTGCAAAAAAATCCATGGCCAAATAACAGGTTATACTGGTCCCAATTGAATTTTACCGTTTATCCGCGGGTAAATAACTTAAAAATAACAAGTTACGGATTTATTCGCGGACATTTCTTACCCTGAAGGGTATAGTAGCTTTAACTGATGATATTTGATATTATAACGATGGGTTGCTGGTAAAAGCGGCCCGTCGTTATTTTTATTATGGATTTACTGAAAAACACAACTGTTAAGAAACTTATTGAAGCAGCCAAAGCTATCCGAAGCGGCGATGTTATAAACGCAGCAGGCACTTGGGGGTCATTTGCTCCTGCTTTGGTTGGTTGTATTGCAGAAAACATCCGCAGGCCTGTATTATACATTCGGCCTCATATCGATGACGCTGATAATGCGACTGATGACCTGAATGTTTTTTTCGATGGCCAGGTTGATGTTTTCAAAGCCTGGGAAAATCAGGACGAATTTATAGATGCCTCTGATGAAATAAGCAGTGAGAGATTACGCATTCTGCTCAAAATGCTTTCACCACAAAAAAAGCCTTTGGTTTTATGTACCCCGATACAGGCGATTTGTCAGCCGGTAATCTCTGCTAAGAGTCTTGAAAAAAGCTTCCTTACTCTCAATGTTGACCAGCAGTTTTCACCTGATTCAATCGCAGGTTGGCTTGTGGATAACGGCTTTGAAAATGTCGAACGGGTCGATTTACCCGGACAGTTCAGCAGGCGAGGCGGCATAATCGATATTTACGCGCCACTTGTTTGCAACCAGGCCGGTCAGGTCCAGGACAACGCAAGTCAGGCTGCTAAAGCTGTCCGCATTGAGTTTTTTGACGATATCATCGAGAGCATTCGCCAGATCGATCTGGATAGTCAAAGATCCAGTGCTAATCAGCAAAACATTACAATTGTCTCGGTAGTTCCCCCAGCCGGCAGCAAAGCGGAGATGCTGCTTAATGTCCTTGCTGATGACACGTTAATTATCACTGAGGAAGATATTGATATTGCTGAGGTAGCAAATGTCTTCGTACAAAGGTCGGATAATCCCGCAAAGCTATACGATTTTGCACAAATAACCAAAGCGTTTGAAAAATTCCCCAGGCTCAATATCAGCCGATTCGATACTTCTGAAAAACAAGATGCTTTTAAAATAGGTGTAAAAAGTGTTCAGCGTTTTCAGCATAAAACAAGTGCTGTCTGGGCTGGTCACAAGGAAGCTCTTGGAGAATTGCTCGAAGCTTCAAAGCAGGGCAGCAGGGTGTTTGTTTATTGCGAAACCAGTGCCCAGATAAAACGAGTTGGTGAAATAGTCAAACAGATAGCAGGACGGATCCCCGGCAAATTTAAGTTGCTGAATGGTTTTATTCATGGCGGTTTTGAACTTGAAAGCCTTAAGACGATTATTATCAGCCATCATGAGTTATTCGGTCAGCACACTTTGATACGCAGGCAAAGGCCTTTGCGAGCGTCTTTGCCGGTAGATAGTCTGACCGACCTGAATGTTGGTGATTATGTTGTCCACGCCAGTTACGGCATAGGCAGATTTCGCGGCATAAATACGATCAAGGATAAGACGGGCTCGAATGAATATCTAACTATTGAGTATTCCGGAAAAGCTAAGATTCATGTCTCGGTCAACAACATATCACTTATTCAAAAATTTATCGGCACCTCACCTGTTAAACCAAAGCTGAGCAAAATAGGTTCAAGGCTTTGGCAAAAACAAAAAGAAAAAGTTACAGAATCTGTAAAGAGCCTTGCCGGCGAATTGCTTGAGTTGCAGGCAAAGAGAGAGGCGATGGGCGGTATAGAATATTCCGCAGATTCAAGCTGGCAGATGGAATTCGAACAGTCCTTTGCGTATAGCGAAACAGCCGACCAGTTGACCGCAATTGAGCAGATAAAATCTGATATGCAAAAACCCCTGGCGATGGACAGGCTTCTTTGCGGCGATGTTGGTTATGGCAAAACTGAAGTTGCGATGAGAGCGGCTTTTAAGGCTGTTGAAAACGGCAAACAAGTTGCGGTTCTTGTCCCTACTACTGTTTTATGTGTTCAGCACGGCAGGACTTTCAATGAGCGTTTTGCGGATTTTCCCATTACGATCGAAGTGCTGAATCGTTTCAAGACCGCAAAGCAAGCCCGTGATATTATAGATCGTAGCAGGAAAGGCCGAGTTGATATACTAATCGGCACACATCGATTGTTGAGCAAAGATGTGGACTTCAAGGACCTTGGGCTTTTAATAATTGATGAGGAACAGCGTTTTGGCGTTGCACACAAAGAAAAGCTTAAAAAAATCAGAGCAAACATAGATATACTTACTATGACCGCGACTCCCATTCCGAGAACACTGCACATGTCATTGATGGGATTGCGTGACATCAGCTCTCTTTTCACAGCTCCGCTTGACAGACGTGCGGTAGTGACAAGCGTAAACGCATATAGCAAAGATTTGATACGTAA
>CAYZEH010000014.1:9174-26086 GCA_964477135.1 uncultured Pirellulales bacterium
GAGGCTGACAGATTCGGTTTAGCTCAGCTGCATCAGTTGCGAGGTCGTGTCGGCAGATATAAACACAGGGCTTATGCTTATATGCTTATGCCCTCCACACGGTCTGTTACTCCGGTCTCAGCCAAACGTTTAAAAGCGATTGAAGAATATTCTCACCTTGGCGCGGGTTTCAGGATTGCACTGCGGGATTTGGAAATACGCGGAGCCGGTAACATTTTAGGCCCGGAACAATCGGGGCACATCCAGGTTGTTGGCTACCAGATGTATTGTCAGCTTCTTGCTGATGCGGTTAAAAAATTAAGAAATGAGCCTGTCGAAAAAGTGGTTTTGGCTAATGTTGATTTGGGTTTTGAAGCTTATATTCCGAAAAATTACATTTCCGTAAGCAGATACAGAATGGATGCCTACCGCAAAATTGTCGTTGCACAAAGTCAAGCCGATCTTGCCCAGATAAAAAATGAGCTAAAAGATGTTTATGGCCCAGTTCCGGACGAAGTTGAAATGCTCCTTGAGCAAAGTATGATTAGATTAATCGCCGGCAAAGTCGGCATAAAGAGCATCATTGTTTCTGGTCAAAACCTCATTTTTTCCTTTGAAAATAGTGCTCAAAGCAAAGTAAATTCACTCTTTGCTACAGTAACCGGCAAAGTAACGATAGCAGATGCTAAGACCGTATATTTAAGGCTTGAAAAAAGTTATTTCACGCCCTCAACTTTGCTGGCTGTACTGCGAAAATTGTTCAAAAAGAAGCTCTGATGAGTATTTTTTAGTTCGCTTAAACGTTTTTGTGGATTTTACAGTCGATTTGCCTTAAAATAATCCGACTGTTAGGTATATTGAAGTTTTTGCGTAAACTGGAGATTTGATTATGCGCATTTTTTGTTGGATATCGATTTTAGTATTATTATTTGCTTTAGGTTGTGGAAGTAAAAACTCTAAGCCGAGATTTACTGAAGAACAAATGGAAAATATTCCTCTCGTCGAAAAAGGAAATTTACCTGAAGCCAGCGGCGGGTTTGTTCTTTCTGTTGCCGGCGAGACTCTCACCAGTGATGAAGTGGTTGCTCCATTAGTGGAACCTTATAAAGAACTTGCACAAGCAAGAACACTGGAGCAGTTTAAAACCCAGGCTCAACAAGGCGTTAAAGTTTCGGTCGTAAATAAAATCGCCAATATTCTGCTCTATAAAAAAGCCAAAAAAGAGCTTGGCGACCAGGTTGATGATATGCTCGAGAAAGCAGTGAAGGCAGAGACACGAAAATTCATCGTAAGCTTTAACGGCGACTATTCAAAAGCAGAAGAAGAGCTTAAAAAAATGGGAATGGACTGGGTCGAATTTCGTCAGTATCAGGAAAAAATGATACTAAGCCAATCTTACCTTGCTAAACAACTGCCCGACGACGAAAAACCTATTATGCATAGCGAGCTCGAGGAATATTACCAGAAGAACAAAGAAAATTTTGCAATAAAAGGTTTAGTCAGATATAGGCTTATCGATATAGATATTAATAAACTTCAGCTTGCAGACCCGAATCAGGATCGATCTGAGCAAGGCAAAATACTTGCCGACGAGATTGTAACCAAAGTTAAAGCAGGCGAAAATTTCGTTCAGCTTGTAAAAGAATATTCTAATGGCCCATGGGCATATAAAGGTGGATTGCGCGAGCAGGAAAAAATGGAATCTCTCATGCCCCCTTACGATGTTCTGATTAAGATGGTAGATCAGCTAAAGCCCGGTCAGATTACAGAGCCTGTAGCTAAGGGAAGTCATATATTTATTCTGAAGCTGGAAGAAAAAATTTCCCCTTCTACTGAGCCTTTTGAAAAAGTTCAGAAAAAGCTGGAAGCTATGGTAACGTATGACCGCCAGAAAGAAGCTATAAACAAGCTTAATGATAAGATAGTTGAGCAGGCAAAACTTACTGACCTCGACAGGTTCATTGATTTTTGCCTTAGCAGAATATACCTGCAGAATAATATGTAAGCAATTTTTCGGAGATGCTTAAAACTGATGCAGATAATCGCACATGGCATAGATCTGGTTGATTTTCCTCGCATAGAGAAAATGGTTGAAAAACACAATGACCGTTTTCTTCAGAGGGTCTTTACTGAAAAAGAAATATGCTATGCAAAGAAAAATAGGAATTATATAGAAAAGCTGGCTGGTAGATTTGCCGCCAAAGAAGCTGTTTTTAAATTAATAGGTACAGGCTGGCGAGGCAAGATCGCATGGACAGATATTGAGGTTGTTAATGACAGTCTCGGCAGGCCCGAAGTTGTAATTACTGGAGAAGTAAAAAAGCTTGTTGAGCAGTCCGGCATTGAGCAGATAACTATTAGTATCACTCATACCGCAAATTTTGCGATTTGCTCAGCTATAGCTTTGAGAAATACAGATGGATAAAAAAGAATTTGACTGCATTGTAATAGGAGGCGGTCATGCCGGTGTTGAGGCAGCACACGCAGCTGCGAAAATGGGAGCGAAGACAGCCCTTTTAACTATTAGCAAATCAACAATTGCTGTCATGAGTTGCAACCCTGCTATCGGAGGACTTGCAAAAGGACAGATTGCTCGCGAGATCGATGCTTTAGGCGGTGTGATGGGCTTGGCAACAGATGCTGTTGGTATTCAGTTTAAGATGCTGAACCGTTCTAAAGGCCCGGCAGTGCATGCACCCCGCGCACAGGTAGACAGGCACAGATATCAAAAATGGATAGAAGACTATCTTGCCCAGATGGAAAACCTGACCATTATCGAAGCCGAAGCAACAGATATTCTGGCTGAAGATAACAAAGTCGTTGCTGTCAAAGACAAACAGGGCAATGTCTATAAAACCACAGCCGCTATAGTGACAACCGGCACTTTCATGAAAGGCCAAATGTATATAGGCGATTACTGGTGGGATGGTGGTCGAATAGATGAGCAGGCAAGTACCGATCTTTCCAATAGTCTCGCCAGGCTTGGTCTTGAAGTTGAAAGGCTTGCAACCGGAACGCCGCCGAGGCTATATGCAGAGACGATAAACTATGACGGTCTTGAAAAACAGCTTGGTGATGCTGAGCCTGAACCTTTTTCATTTATGAATGACAAGATCGAAACCGAGCAGGTGCCTTGCTGGATTACTTATACTAATGAAAAAATTCATCAGCTGCTTATCGATAATATGCACCGTGCCCCGATTTCACTTGGTACAATAAGAGGAACCAAGCCACGCTATTGCCCAAGCATTGAAGCAAAAATGTTGGTGTACCCTGACAAAACAAGACATCGTATTTTCCTTGAGCCCGAAGAAAAGGAAATAAAGATAATTTACGCTAATGGTCTTTTTACTTCCGTACCTAAGGACGTTCAGGATCAGATGCTTAAACTAATGCCAGGCACAGAAAATGTAAAAATTCAGCGTTATGGCTACGGAATCGAATACGATTATTGTCCGCCTCATCAGCTGCGTCGCTGGTTGGAAACACGGAAAATATCAGGTCTGTTCCTTGCCGGTCAGGTTAATGCCACCAGCGGTTATGAAGAAGCAGCGGGACAGGGGATTGTTGCCGGTATAAATGCTGTTTTGAAATTGCAGAATAAGGAGCCTTTCGTTTTAGGCAGGAACCAGGCTTATATAGGCGTTATGATCGATGATCTGCTGACAAAGAATATTGATGAGCCTTACCGGATGTTTACCTCCCGTGCTGAATACAGATTGCACCTGCGAGCGGACAATGCAGACAGAAGACTCACTGAGCTTGGCAGAGAAGTAGGCTTGGTAGATGAGAAGAGATGGCAACGATATCAAAATAAAATCAAGGGCATCGAAAAGCTTAAAGCAACAGCCCAAAAAACTCGCATCGATGGACAAACTATCTGGGACCAATTGCGTAGGCCCGATAGTGACATATCTCAAAAGCTTACCGATATTGACGAAGTAAAAGCACTTGCTCTGGATAGATTTCAGATCGAAGCAGTTGCGATAGATGTCAAGTACGAAGGGTATCTAAAAAAGCAGGATAGGCTTGTTGCTGGTTTCAAAAATCTTGAAAAACAGAAATTGCCCACAGATATTGATTATGGAACTGTTAAGCACCTGCGAAGGGAAGCAAAACAAAAGCTTAATAAATTCAAACCGGCAACCTTAGGCCAGGCAAGCAGGATCAATGGTGTTACGCCCGCTGACATTACCGTCATAAGGATTTATTTAAAAAAGTATTGCAGTTAATCGCAGGTTGTCTTTGGCATGAAAAAGCTTTCGGAAAATATTTATAATAGCTCTAAGACTAAAGATAAACCAAAGTTCAAGCTTTTCAAAAGTGCCGGCTTTATGCTCACTTACAAATGTAATTGTAGTTGCCAGTTCTGTTATTATAATTGCAATAGCGATCAGCCAGGTTTGATTGACCCGGAAATAATCGTTGAAGGATACAGGTCACTTAAAAATATTGCAGGTGAATCGGCGAAGATTCACCTTACTGGTGGAGAAGCATTTCTCTTTTGGGATCGGCTCGTAGAAATATTTCAGCAGTTAAAAAAAGCAAATCTTGGTTCTGTTGATATGCTGGAAACCAATGCTTTCTGGGCAACGGATGAAAAAGAGATTCGAAGAAGATTAAAAACTCTTGATAACTCAGGTTTAAATATTCTTAAGATAAGCTGCGATCCGTTTCATCAGGAATATGTTGATATTGAATCCGTCGAGCTACTCACAAAAATTGCTGAAGAAATGTTGGGACCGTCTCGTGTTATGGTTCGCTGGCAAAAGTATCTTGATAACCCCATCGAAATGAAAGGCATAAGCCAACAAAAGAAAAACGCTAATTATATTGGTACATTGAAAGATTATCCCTGCAGATTTAATGGTCGAGCAGCAGGGCTTTTAGCAGAACTTTTCGCTGATATGCCTATCGAGCAACTTGCCCATTACAATTGCCTTAAAAATTTTCTATCAGCAAAAAGCGTTCATATTGACCCGTTCGGTAATGTCTTTAACGGCACGTGTAGCGGAATAATCATAGGCAATTTAAACCAACAGTCTCTCGAAGATATCTGGCTGAATTTCGACCCTGCAAAGAATGAAATAATAAATATCCTATGCAAATCAGGCCCGGTAGGGTTACTCGAAAAAGCAAAAGAGCAAGGCTTTATCCCCGCTGAACTTTACGCCGGTAAATGTCATTTATGTACAAACATTTGCCAATTCTTCTTTAATAAGGGGATCTGCGGAACGACAATAGGCCCAGCTCCCTGTTACTGCGAAAAATAAAACAGTTGCTCCGACAAAAAAATAAAATTAAAGGATACCCATGACTGACTTCCTTTTGTTAATTGTCGCATAAGGAATAAAATGAAATATTTAATAAAAAAAGCCCAGCTTTTTGGGCTGGGCTTTTGTCGTGTCTTATATGCAGCAATTAAAAAGCAAATATTACTTCGAATCGAGCAAATATGCAGGCATCCCGGTTTGCTTGGCTATAGTAACTGCCAGGAACAAAGTAATCGACCAGGAAGTGATAACTGAGGTTCTTACAGCATTTATACTTCCACCATGCTGTTATCATCTGACCTCTGAGATTACCGCCATTAGAATATTTTCCAGCATTGAGAGCATTCATAGAATTCTCATCAGCAAACATAAGGTTGTAAGTTGTTTCAAAAGTCCACTTTTCAAAAGGACTAAATTTGTGTCCTAAGCCGAACCTGTGCATATTTGTTACCGCCCCGACAGCTCCTTCGCCTTGCCATAGATAAGCTTGTAAATCACCTCCTCGTGCGTACTGAGGCCACTCACCCCAAAGTGGATCGAATCCTTCGTCTACACTAGAACCAGGGTCATCGCCTGAAAGGTATTCGTAGTCAAGGAAGAGTTCATTTTTATTCTCATCGTTGAAAGCATAAGTCAACCTGGTTGTACCGCCGAGGGCATCAAGTCTGTCTTTGTCTTTTCGACCAAACTGTTTTGCGATCTCTCCTCTCCATTTCCAGTTCTCATCTAGTTTTTTTGCGATTCTTACACCGATTGTATGTATTTCAGAGTCAACTCCTGCTTGTAATGTTTCTGGTGCGGAACCTCGTGACTTGTTGTCTTCTTTGTAAATGTAGTAGCCGTCAATCGTGGTATTCTCAAAGCTTTTGTTAGATAAATAAAGGATCATACCTTTTTCATCCTGATAATTGGTTGTATGTCTATTCCGAATGCCATGCCTTCTGTGGTTTATAGGTGAAAGCCATTTGTTCTCATCATCAAACTGGTAAATGAATATTACATCTGCTGTGGTTTCTTCACTTAACTTATAAGTAAAGCGAGCAGCATCGAAGAAAATCGTTCTCGAACCGTCAGCAGGAGTGCCGTCAAGGACTAACCAACCATCACCAAGAATAATATCCTGTCTTCCAATTACCATTGTCAGTGGTGCATCGAAAAGGTTTCTTACTGTTAAGTTGAAGTTATCGAAAACAATCTCATCAAAGTCAGTCTCTTGTTCATTTGCCCACCCTCTGTCAAAGTGACGCCATTCCCATGTTAGCTTGAGATTAAAATCAACATTTTCACTGAGTTTGAATTTAGTTTTAAGTCTCATACGGTTTCTGCTGTAATGCCATTCATTATTAGCAGCCTGTTGGTCCTGAGTCATGGCATTGTTGGCGTAAACATAACGAAGACGCAGGTCAAGGCCCATCTCAATCCAGTCTGTCGGATTATGGAATTTGTCCATTAATTCAGAATTATGGAAAATTCTGTGTGGGCATATTGGGCTGTGTTCCAGCAGTGGATCTTTCCCTGCATATTCAGCGGCATCATCTGTTCCGTAAGCGAATGAACCCATTAAAATGCCCATCATTAGTACTGAAAATGTTACAAATTGAGTGCTACCTCTTTTTTTTAACATCCTTTGATCTCCTAACATAAATAAAATCTACTTTTAGTATTAGTTTTTTACTTAGTTTAAAATAGCAATTTTAACCTTTATGATGTCTATTGGCCTAATCAAGGCATTTTCTTAAAAGTTCTTCTGGTGGCGGTTTGGTTATTATACTACTTACTTTCTCCATCACTGTCCTTATTTATAGTAACGAAAAAGCAGTTTGCACTAAAAAAATCCGGAAATCAAATGTTTTTTTGTTATTTGTGAATTAATTCAAGTGGAGTATGTGAAATTTTTACTTTATCTTGAAAGTATATTGTTTTTAGTACCTTAGTTAATAATTGTTTCCCGTTAGCAGAAGTGGGACAGTTTAGTAGTTTTAGTTAGGGGAGAAGTTCAAGTAGTTTCCCGCATATAGAAAGCTACCTGAAAAACATCGGTTTTGGTGCTATAATCGGGCATCTTAGCCCCGAAAAGGAAAATATGACCAATTTATTAAATGCCGAAGCGATATTAGCTCTTTGATTCAGGAAAAGAACAAATGCAAAAGACACTTGATATTGTAAATCAGCTAAGCTGAAAGTCATTCAGTGACAATTTCGATTTTATTCCAGTAGGCTGTGAAATTAATTGAGTTTCTCCAGCACGCCGGTTGGTTCACCAGCTCAAGCGTTATTTTCCTGCCTGCATATTGTGAAAGGTCAACAACTATATCACAAAATCCATCCGGCGCAGAATCTTTGTTTATGTTTTTGCTGAATATTTGTGTCCCATTACATTGTACAAGCAATTGCCAGTATCCATCTATTTCCCTGGAAACGTTTAATCTTAAAGTTGTTTTACCCTTTGGTGCGACAAAAGTCTTTTTAATAATACAGCCGGTATTAAAGTCCATCGGCAACGTTACCAGCACATTCTTTTTGCCTTTGATTTCTTTTTTGATGCCTATGTCAACTTTTTTGTTTGTCACCCTGATAACATCGCCGCAATATATCACTTTAAATCCTGGTGCAAATTCATCGATATCAAATTCGATACCCTTGTTTATTTTTGCGAATTCTTCCTCAGTAAATTTTGTACCTGCGATGGGCCTTGGCTCCCAGCACTGAACAAATTCACTTGATACGGGTTTTTTGTCCGGGATGAGGAAATACTCTTTGCCGAGCACATCTTTCTTAATCATTCCACCTTCTTTTATAACAGCGGTTTTTGCAAGTTTTGTGCAAAGCTCTGCCAGTTCGTCGAAGCTGTATTCTGAAAAAATGAATCTTTCTTTTGGGCTCATTGCTTTGAATTTATCGTCCAGCTTGTCATATCCTTTAATAACACCGAGCACACCGGCAGCATTTGAAGGATTACAATCGCTGTCCTGGCCGCAATATACACTCGTCTTAATCGTTTTATCAATATCACCTTTTCCGAACATCAAACCTATAACGATATATGCACCATTGATCTTAGCATCAATATTAAACTGGTCATCCTGGTTTTGCCATGCCCACCTGTTGCAGCTGAATTTTCGATAGTCCGGGTTGTTCTGATATTTATTGTTTACTTTTTTCCAGACAGATTTATAATTTCGGCTGCTCCTGCACCATTTCATCGTATCATAAATACACTCATAATACTGACTCTCAGGCGGGATACATTCCAGCCCTGCGTATATTATCTTTTCGATGTCGTCTTCAAAAAACGCGGCAGCATACATCCCACCGACGAATTGTCCGCCGTAAAGACCATCGCCGTAGTTCACCAACCTGCCGAATCTTTCGCCAAGCTCAATAGCTTTATTCGCCATCCCAGGCGATATCAAACCTGAAAAGTCAGCCTCTATCTGGTAGTCGATATCATCTGCGCATTTATTATAAAACGGATGTGAGCAATCAGGTGGGGCAATCCCCTTTCTGATAGCACTTCTGCCGGCGTTGTTTGCGTGACATAACGAGTAAGTCGTATTAGCAAAATCAATCGCCGCCTGTCTTGCACTTACATCATAGCCGTATTTATCCATACTTTTCAACCAGCACACTTCAACGTAAAGATCATCATCATGAAAACTTCGATTAATATGCTCAGGCTTCCAGACCGGCATCTTATCTTCAGGCATCATCACGCCTTTGTATTGAAACTCGACCGGCATCCCCCATGCTACCCCAGCCATTTGTCCAAGCCAACCGCCTTTCATTTTATTGATATAATCTTCAACGTAAATTTTTCTATAGGTCTGCTGAAAAGGCCCAATATCTGTCTTGCCGGCATTGTCTAACCTGTTGCCCCAAAAATCTCTACCGCCGTTAACCATTATCGGTATCCCACCGCCGATGCAGGGCGAATTATCGCTCAATTTAAATCCATCTATAGAACCAAAACCAATTCCATATTTCAAAGGCCTAGCCAGCTTTGGATCAACCGTAATATTATTTTCACCAGTTGGTGGGTTGATATGGTTGCCGTAAAAGACGTTATTCTTGAAAATATTCTTAGCCGAATCGGTCATCTTATATCTGGCTTTGCCCTCAACGTAGAAAATATTATTAAAGAACCAGTGCTTACCGCCCAGTCCGATAGGCCTGCTGCTCGTCTTGATTATGAATTCATCTCTGCCCGGGCCTACATAAATAAGGTTGTTATAAAACTGAACCTCATCAACCCTATCCCAGAAGTCGATTATCCCGTCACCATCATTGATGCTGACATTATAGCGGACGATCGTATTAACATTTCCGCGGATAGGCTCTTTGCCGCCGTTGCATATTCTCATAAACCCGCCGTCATTGTCATGGCTGTAGTTGTATTGGAATATGCCGTTCCTGCAGTTATAATCCGAGTCAAAACTTTCGCCGTCTTTTATCCCCTTAACATTGCAAACCTCGTTAAACTGCACGATAGTATTATCGCAGCTCCAGGGCCAGATCCCGCAGGCGTGGTCTTTGCATCTTGTCCTGCAGCCGTTAATATAATTATACTCTATCAGGCATCCATCAGTTGCCATCGGCACAATGCCGTCGCCGCCGATATCTTCCAGCACGTTATTGCGAATGACAACATTAACACTCGGGTACCAGTCTTTGGCGCGGTTGATATATTGGCCTCCGCCTATGATTCCGTTCCTGTCGCACCTCAGCAGCCGACAGTTTTCAATAATCAGCCCGTCAAAACGAGACTTAATTTTGTCACCGCTGCAATGCCAACCGATACCTCTTCCGCCGCCCGCGGATTTATCATTGCTGCCGTTAACATCATGCACAAACAAACCATTAAGCCTGATCCCCCTCGCAATTCCGAAATCGTGAATTGTCACCATGACCCCTTGACGCCATGGTTCGGGCTTATCGCCAGTATTGGTTATCTCAAGATTATTGACTTCAAAATACTGCACATTATGAATCAGCAGTGTTGGATTGACTTTGCCCTGACCTTCTATCAAAGGCTTATTGCCTTTGCCGTACATATCTATAATTACAGGATAGCCTTTTTCGCCACTTCCTTTAGGCTTCAACTGACCGACATATCTGGAATCAGCCTTAAAAAGTATCTTATCGCCGGGCTTAAATTCCTGGATGTTTACTTTTTTAATACTCTTCCACGCCGACTTGATTGCTGTGCCATTATTATTGTCATTACCCGCAGCACTATCGACATAATAAGTTTCCGCAGCTGCAGAGATTGAAAATAAAACGATGAAAACAATTATTGCTAAAGCTGGTTTTTTAAACATAACGCCCCTTTTTTAAAAACCGGTTACCAAACAACATTTTTTATAAAGCGAATAATAACAACTTTCGCCTCAATAATCTACAGTTTAGTTACGTTAAGCGGACGTCTTTGTTGGTGAGATTTTGATATTTGATTTTAAAATTTGGCAAAGCTGGCAAAGGAGTTGTCGGCATGGAGTTCTTTTGGGGAGCAGGTTTTTGTTATTTGACCATTATTCATGATTACCACTTTATCAACCAGATTCTCATTGATAATTGAAAGGTTATGTGTCACCAGAAAAGTTATACAGCCGGGAGATTTTAATTCTGTTATGCCTTGCAGAAGTTTTTTTTGTGATTCAATATCTATCGAGCTTGTAATTTCATCCAGCAAAAGCAGGGAAGCATTTTTCAGCATTGCCCGCAAAGTTGCAAGTTTCTGAAATTGGCCTACCGAAAACCCTCTGCCGCCACTGCCGAATTTTATCGTTTCAGCATCTGATGGGTTTGTAACAATATCACCTATGCCGAGGGTTTCCGCGTAACTGTGAATTTTGCATACATTGAGATCGCTGTTTGAAGAAGACAGGTTGTTAACTAAAGTATCTGCAAAGAAAAAACTTTCCTGCGGAACGATAGCTAATTTTTTAAAGTAGCTTTGCGGTTTTATCTTTTTAATTTCAATGCCGTTAACGCTGATGGAGCCGTCGTAATTATTTTCCAGTCCCGCAAGTATTTTAAGCAACGTACTTTTGCCCGCGCCACTCGGTCCGATGATCGCTATCGTCTCACCTCTATGAGCTGCAAAATTTAGTCCGTTAAGGCAAGGCTTATTTTTGTCATAGCTGAAATTCAAATTATTACATTCGATTTTTTCAACCCTGCGGTCGAGCAGATATTTTTTCTCTGTTTGTTTGCTTGCATAACTTAAAATATCTCTCAGTCTCTGCGCCGAAACAGAACCGTTCATCAGTGCTCTGTATATCTCCGCAATCTTCTGGAAAGGGCCGGTAAGCATGCTGAGATACATCCCAAGCGCAACGACCTGACCTAACTGAAGCCTTTCTGTAAATACAAAATACCATGCTCCAAAGATAATAAAAAAGCCACTGCCGCCGATTACAAGTTGATTCAGGTTCATCCAAAATGCCCCGGTCTTCCACGAAGCAAAAATAATTCTCAACCTTTGCCTTAACAACTCTTTAAATTGTAGCCTTCTTTTATTATCAAGGCCGAAGACTTTTGAAACCAAAAGGCCTTTAGCACTCTCAGCGGTAAAGGTGGTTATCTTTTCACTGATATTCCTGTTTGCCAGGCTAAGCGTTCTCAGTTTTTTTGCTACAATGATCGTGAACAGATAACTCAGCGGTATTGTTGCCAAAGCCAGGACTGTTATCCACGCAGCCAGCTTAAACATTATTATTAATGCTATCACAAGAGTAAACACCGCCGAACCCAATTGCGGAATTATCGAAGTCAGACATTGTACAACCGTTCTGCTGTCACCTACTATTCTTTCGATGAATGAGCCGATACTTTTGCTGAGCATATCTGACAGGTTCATTTTCTGCAGACCGTAGAACAGCCTCATAGAAAGTTTAAATTCCAGCTTATTGTGAATGTAGGTTAAAAGATAGCCTGAAAAAATTGACAGGGCGGTACCAATCATCTTCAACCCCGCCAAGCTTATGCAGATAAATATCAGTAAAGATATATCTTTTCGCGGATAAGCAGTATCAATTATCGTCTTGAGAAAAATAGGCGTAACTAAAGGCGGTATTGCCATTGCTATCGTTACCAGAACCAGTGTTACTACCTTAAACCGGCAAGGCTTGAGCGATACGGATATTTTTTTAATATCTCTAATAGCATTGCCAGCGTCTCTAAAAGTACTTTTAATTTTCTCTGCCGGGGTGCTAAAAAAATTCTGTAATACTGCCATAAGTTAATTTTTCGAGCTGTTATCAATATTTTTTTCAATTGTATGGTAGTCCGCAAAGTTCCACATTGCTTCTTCCAGGTCATATCTGCGCTGACATATTTTTTTGTCCTCGTTGTACCAGTTTGGATCGCAGCAAGTTGGCTTGCCGTTGGTAAAATAAGTTGCAGCCCTGCACCCGCCGCCGCATATATATTTCATAACGCAGTCTTTACAGACCTCTGTATTGTCAACGTTCCATTTATCAGAAATATCATTAGCTTTGTGCAATATTTCTTCAATGTCGTCTTTTGCAATGTTTCCAAGGCAGAACTTTTCCAGGAAAAGCGAGGCACACGGATAGACATTACCGTCGTTTGCAATACTTATAGCTCCTAATCCGATACCGCAGTTTCTCTTTATGCCCCCACGTGCGATTACAGAAAAACACGACGAAGTAAAGCTTAAGTTCATTTTGTTTTTGTTTGGCCTGGGGCTCGTGTTTTTCTTTTTTATAGTTTCATATGCCGACAAAACTTCAGGAATCTTTTCTTTCATTAGCGAGTTGCTGATTTGAAGGTCACGATGTTTGTTGCCACGACCGACAGGTGTGAAATGTCCGAATTGCAAATGGTCTATTGCCAGACTATCACAAAGTGTAACCATATCACACATCTCATGGTGATTACAACTGGTTGGTGTAAATGCTACTGATACTAATTTATCTGTTATCCTCTTAAGCATTTTTACAGTTGCGACTGCTTTATCAAAACTGCCTTTAGATCGTAAAATATCGTTTGTCTCTGCGGTAGCTCCGTCGATAGATATCTGCACGCCGTCAACAAGTTTCATTACTTCAGCCCATTGCTCTTCGTTGCCGACCGTGCCGTTTGACAAAATCGTGATTGAGCTGAAACACTCTCTTGAGCGTATCTCTTTTAAAATATCAATAATAAGTTCAGGCTCGAGCATCGGTTCGCCGCCCGATATGATAAGTCTTACATGCTCATTGTTTTTGTTATATTTTGAAAGATAGTCGAGCAATGGTTTTAGCTGCTCGACAGAAAGGCTAATATTGTCTGTTTTTTTAGAGTCAAAATAACAATATGGACATCTAAGGTTGCATTTGCCGACAGGGTGGATCCATACTACACCCGGTTTAATCTTTATATCATTTTGAGGCGAGATTGCCGTCGTGGTTGGCTTTTTATTATTTATGATACTGCCAAAACCCACATTGACCAGGTTATTTAAAAAAGCAGTTATATCATCCTTGATTAACTCAGCATCTAAATCACTTTCGCGGGCTAAAATATGAATTATCTCATTGATGTTTTTTGTCCCGTCGATAATGTCTTCAATTATATGAGTCCCTGTTGAATTTACCTTGACCCACTTCCCTTCGTTTTCGCATATAAAAAGTTTCTCATTTTTTCTTTCTGATACATAACAATTTTCTGGACATTCGATTACATCTTCAGATTTTATCATTAGTGTGATCCTTCTTAACTTTGTAGTCTTTCGACTGCTTCAAAATATACTGAACGAAGTTGTTCAGTTGTAAAATTTTCAGTTGATATGATAGGCTCTGCCATGTTTAAATCTTCCCATCGATGAGAATGAATATTCAGACCGATTTCCTGGCTGTGCTCATACTGATAAGTACCGGGATAAGGAGTGTTGATAGCGAAAAACGGAGCCACATTATATTTCTTTTTTAACTGCTCAACATAATCTATGAGCTTTCTCATTATCTCAATGGTGTCCCAGGCATGACCAAAGATAAAAGAAATGTATGTTCTGATGTCTGCCTGGTAAAAACATTTTATTGCATACTCGATTTGTTCTATCGTGACGTTTTTTCTGATCTTTTTCAATATCTCATTATTGCCGCTTTCAAGGCCGATCTGCACTCGGTGACAACCTGCCATTGCCATCGCTTCAGCCATCTCAGGATTGACAATATCAGCCCTGGTTTCGCACATCCATCTCAATTTCCTGTCGAGTTTGTTCAATTCTCGGCAAAAAGAAAAAACCCTGCTTCTTATAGCGGTGAAAGTGTCATCGGTAATATAAAAGTTTTTCATATCGTAACGGTCAATAAAATATTTTATCTGTTTCATAACACTTTCAATACTTCTGCTGCGATAGCCCGGGTGCATAGTATTTGCTGAACAAAAAACACATTTGCCCGGGCATCCTCTTGCTGTCGAAATAGAAAATGGCATTGCATAATTATCAATGTCAATAAAATCGATATCACAGACTGGCAGATCATCAAGATTTTTAATTGGTTTTCTTGCGGGATTTTTTATGATTCTTTTGCTTTGACTGTCGCGGTAACATATTCCCTCAACTTTTGCCAGTTCCGGACGGTTGTTTTTGGAGAGAGTTGAAAGAAGCTGCTCAAAACTGATTTCACCTTCATGCAAAACTGCAAAATCAAGCTGTTCGACTTTTTCCATAAACTCGTTATAGCTGAACGTTACCAAAGGTCCGCCAGCAACCGTAATAATTTCAGGCCATATTTTTTTTAATTCGTTAATTAAATAACGGGTGCTCTTCCAGTTGTCGGGATACGTCGTAAAGCCCACAACATCAGGTTTCTGTTTTTTTATAGTTTTGAAGAATTCATCCTTAGTTGTTTGAGCAGACATTAAATCATGCACGAAAACATCATAAGATTTTTCTCGCAGATAGTTTGCAAGATGCAGAATTCCTATTGGAGGTATTTTTATGTCGTTATTAGTTTTGTTGCGCCGAGTTTGTGATAAGGGAGCAACGATAAGTACGATGTTTTTTATGTTTCTTTTCATTTTGATAGCCACATTGTTCCGGGGTTATCAAGCAGGTTTTTCTGATACAGTTCACTTAAAAATACTAAAAGCTGTTCTTTATTTTCGTTTGAAAGTTGTAAGCCGTTGTTTTCCATTGCTTCAAAAATTTCCTCAACAGAACGTTTGCCGTCAATACAAAGCCATACTTTTGCCAATACCGGATTCAAATAATACCTGTCCATTGTTTTCAGATGTTTTACTAAGACTGTCCCACCGTCGAATTGCTTCCACAAATGGCTCGCGCGTTTAAGTACTGAATTATGTTTTATTTCCATGTTGATACCATTGAATAGATTTGTTTTGTTAATAATCTTGTTGCCGGAAGAGTAATTTATAACCGGCATTCTTCCGGCAACTTAGATCACAAATGTAATCTTCTATGCATCAGCTGAAAGCGTAATTGCTACCATTACTGTTACATACGTCTCTTGGCATTTGTCCGCGCAAAAACTTGGGCAGCAATACTTTTCCGGCGATTCAAGATCGCTGTTGGAACTACTGTTAAAGATTGGCCCACTAAGCTTTGGTACAGAAAAAACTTTTGAGTTTAGTTTCATAGTACTTCCTTTCTCTTTATAAAAGATTAAATGATAAAATTAATTTTCGACATATGTCACTTTTCTGAAAAATTTAGCTGAATTTTTCGCATTATTGTTTTGAGACAACCCGTTTTCAATTTTGACTTCACTTGTAAGGTCGCTCAATTGTGTTATCCCTCTTTTGTAATCAAAATAATGAATTCCGGTTGTGTGCGTATTGCACTGGATTTTATAATTCTGCTTGTCCCAGCCGTCCTTGTAATCAACTGTTGATGTCACTGTCGAATCTACAACTATTTTCATGCACTCGATTCCGTTAACAGTGCAATAGCCTTCAAATTTAAAAGTGATTTTATTCGCCTTATTTTTTTCGTCTTCCACTTGCCAGCTTTGCCCCTGCCTTATTTCATGATCTGGGAATATAAGATTTGATGAAGTCGAAGATTTTTTTTTGATTGTTGAGCAGAATCCTTTACCACCTCCGTCAATTTCAATCGCATCAGCAGAGACAATCTTGCCGTTCGGATAACATAACACCTTGCAGCTGGAAATAGTAAGCCCGCTTTCTGGTTTCAGGCTTGTTCTGCCATCACTGATTTGTTTTTGTATGATAGTCGAGACTTTTGTATCTGTGTTCACATCTTTAGTCTCATGGCTGAATGTTCCAAGGTCGAGCCAATCTTTAGGCGAAGCATTTTTTGAATCACTTGTGATCAGATACGAACTGACCTGCAGTTTCCCATCCTTTTGAAATTTGTAAACACCCTTAATAGAAGCAGGCCCTGTTTTTATATCAGCTATTTCCATTTTAATATCAGGAGGAGGGAATTCAAGCAGCTTAATAGCCCTTAGCGAAAGGCCTTCAACCATTTCTTCCTGTAGCTGTCCCATGTTTTCTTTCTGGCGGGTATTTTTAGTTGTTTTTTTAACCTCAACCAAAGTCGGCTTATCGTCCAAAGCTTTATTTTCCTGGTACTCAGGTAACTTTCTTTCCGCTCTTACCATCTGCATACAACCGGAAGTTACTTTATGATTTTTAACTTTTCCCTGCCCAAAATAAACAATACCCCA
>CAYZEH010000015.1:0-25813 GCA_964477135.1 uncultured Pirellulales bacterium
CGTATGCAGGGCAGAAGTAAATATGGTGCTAAAAAGGGTAAGTAAAAACCGACTATACCCTTCAGGGTAAGAAATGTCCGCGAATAAATCTATAACTTCTTATCTTTGAGTTATTTACCCGCGGATAAACGGTAAAATTCAATTGGGATCAGTATAATTTTAGTTTTGTGATAGTTGAAAGAATAAAAAGGAAAAATAATGGCAAAGAAATTTACCGCTTCAAGTCAGCAGTTGAAACCAGATCCTAAGTACTCCAGCAAGCTGGTTTCGAAGTTTATTAACTGTTTGATGCTTGATGGTAAAAAAAGTGTAGCTCAACGTGTTTTCTATGATGCATTAGATATCATCGCGAAAAAGGTCGAAGATGCGACGTCTGTTGAGGTTTTTGAAAAAGCAATCAACAATGCTAAGCCTCTTATTGAGGTGAGAAGTAAACGTGTTGGTGGAGCCAGTTATCAGGTGCCTATGCAAATTAACGCTAAACGTCAGCAGACACTGGCATTTAGATGGATACTTACGTCTTCACGAGGAAAGAAAGGCAAGCCGATGTGCGAGCGTTTGGCTGCTGAATTGATTGATGCCTACAATGAGACTGGTGGTGCGATGACCACAAGGGAAAATATCCACAGAATGGCTGAAGCTAATAAAGCTTTCGCTCATTTCGCCTGGTAATATATTGTTTTTATTACTGCCACGGTAATTAATAATCACCGTGGTAGTTTTTTTTATAGGTATTTCGCAATAGTTATACCATTCATGGTAATAAATTTTCGCGAATAAATCCATAACTTCTTATCTTTGGGTTATTTACCCGCGGATAAAGCGAAAAATTTAATTGGGATTGGTATTACAGAACTTTTGCGTTTTGCTGTATAGGATTTTTTGAATGGCTAAGAAAATAAGTAAATTGAGAAATATCGGTATTATGGCTCATATCGATGCCGGTAAAACCACAGTAACCGAGCGCATTTTGTACTTTGCGGGTAAAACATACAAGATAGGGGAGGTTCACAACGGAACTGCGGTAATGGATTTCATGGAAGAAGAGCAGGAAAGAGGCATTACAATTACCTCAGCTGCTACCAAATGTCCATGGAAAGATTGTGAAATCAATCTTATTGATACGCCGGGGCATATAGATTTTACAGCTGAAGTCGAAAGGTCCCTTCGTGTGCTTGATGGTGCGGTTTCGGTTTTTGACGGCAGTGAGGGTGTTCAGGCTCAGAGTGAAACAGTCTGGCGGCAGGGGCAGAAATACAATCTGCCTTGCTTATGCTTTATTAATAAGATGGATAAGATAGGTGCAGATTTTCATATGTCTGTCGATAGTATCCGCGATAAACTGATTGCCAATCCTATTGTAATGCAGATTCCGATAGGTGCCTCGGATAGTTTTCAAGGCCTTATTGATTTGATTGAAATGAAAGCTTATTACTATACGATAGAGAAACTTGGGGCAGATTTTCAAGTAAAAGATATACCTGAAGAATTACAGGATGAAGCTCAGTTGGGGCATCATGATATACTGGAAATGGCATCTGAATTTGATGATGAGATGATGGGGCTTTACATTCACGATGAGCCGATCGCAACTGAGATAATTCATCGGGCAGTGCGGAAAGGGACTTTAGCTAATAAGTTGAATCCTGTTTTTGTAGGTTCTGCTTTGAAGAATATTGGAGTGCGAAAGCTGATTGATGGTGTTGTTGAATATTTGCCTTCACCCCTTGACCGGCCTGATATCGTGGGTTTTAAGCCTAATAATAAGGATAAAGAGATTGTTGTAAAATGTGACCCTGATGGTGATTTGGTGGCTTATGTTTTTAAGATCACAAGCGATTCGCATGGAGACCTTAATTTTCTCAGGATTTATAGCGGCTCACTGAAGCCCAGCAGCAGGGTTCTTGATGCCAGTCGTGACAAAAGAGAAAACATCACCCGTATATTTGAAATGAACGCTGGAGAAAGGAAGATACTCGATAGTGCTTCTGCCGGTGATATTGTTGCAGTTATAGGCTTAAAGCAGACTTTGACAGGCGATACTATATGCGAGACCAAAAGGCCTGTATGTTTGTCTAAGATCGAGTTTCCTGAAACAGTGATAAGCATGTCAATCGAGCCTGCCAGTGCTGCTGATAAAGCTAAACTCGGTGAAGCTCTGGCGATGCTCAGACGGGAAGACCCGACGTTTGGTTGTAAATATGACGATGAAACAGGTCAGACTATTATAAGCGGAATGGGAGAATTGCACCTCGAAATCATTCAGCATAAACTTGTCAGGGAGAAAAAGGTAAATGTCAGGGTTGGCAAACCCAGAGTGGCTTATAAAGAGGCAATTACCAAAAATACCAAGGCTGATGCTAAATTTGTACGTCAAACAGGTGGCCATGGTCAGTTTGGGCATGTGGTAATGACAATAGAGCCTTTGATGACTGAAGATGGACATTGGAACAAGGAAATAGAATTCGAAAATAATGTCGTAGGCGGGGCTGTTCCCAAAGAATATATATCATCGGTCGAGAGAGGAGCCCGCGGTGCTCTCAGCAGTGGAGAACTCGCAGGTTATCCTGTTGTCGGCTGTAAAATATGCCTGATAGACGGCTCTTCACATGCGGTAGATTCTTCAGATCTGGCTTTTGAGCAGGCAGCGGCAATGGCAATAGGAAAATTATTAAAAAATGCCGGTATGATTCTTCTTGAGCCCGTAATGCGGGTTCAAATAATAGTGCCTGAAAGTAATTTCGGAGCAATTCAGGGTAATTTGCTTGCGAAAAGGGGGGTAATTACTGATACAAGAATTCATGGCAATATGCATATTATAGACGCTAAGGTGCCTTTGATTGAGATGTTCGGCTATTCCAGTGAAATCAGAAGTGCTACTGCGGGCAGGGGTTCGTTTACTATGGAGCCTTTAAATTATGAAAAAGTGCCTGAACAGGTAGCCAAGGATATTCTTTTTTAAAAAAATAAAAAAAATTAACTTTAAATTAAAAAAAACATAAATTTAGTTGACATTGTTTTTGTGTCGTGCTATATTCCGGGTTTTTCAGCCGTAGCGAGCATTACCATGACGGTTTTGCGAGAACGAGTTGGGCTGTGGCATATCAGAATTGACAAAAGTCAAGGAAGATTTTTTTTATGTTCGGGGCTTTGTTAAGGCGTTGCTTTGATGGGTTTCGGAGCCGATAAGGAAGGCGAAAAAACGGCGATTTCGCGGTTATCAATGCCTTTCCTGCCGAAAGAGACGACGTAAGTTCGTACTGATCGAAAAATTATGCACGAGTTGTGTATTTTTGTGTTGAGTTTGGGATGTAAGTTGTTACACTCCGGGCTTTTAAAATTTTATAGTGTTTAAGTTGAAATGGTGCCTCGAAGAATAAAAGTAGAGGAATTATATGGCTGCTGAAACCGAAAAAATCAGAATTAGAATGGAAGCCTACGATCACAGGGCGCTTGACGCCTCTGCAAAGGAAATCGTAGAACATGCACGCAGGACAAATGCAAAAGTAAGCGGCCCGGTGCCGTTGCCGACCCGTATCGAAAGATACACTGTTCTTAAAAGTCCTCACGTAAATAAAAAGTCGCGTGAACAGTTCGAATTGAGGACTCATAAGCGTTTAATCGACATTTGCGATGCTAACGCACGGACAGTTGAGATACTTAACCGTCTGGTCGTTCCCGCTGGTGTTTTTGTGAAGATCAAGGCTTAATGAAAATTTAACAATGGATTTTGTTGTTGAGGCTTAAGTTTAATGGCTATGTTATTAGGAAAAAAAGTTGGTATGACCCAGGTCTATGATGAAGCAGGCAAAATGCTGCCTGTTACAGTTATAGAGGCTGGCCCTTGTGCGGTTATCCAGGTCAAGACCACCGACACTGACGGCTATAATGCGGTTCAGTTGGGGTATAAGGATGTTAAGGAATCACGCAGGACAAAACCCCTGACAGGGCATGCTGCCAAAGCAAAAACCACTCCGAAGAAGTTTGTCCGTGAGATGCGTCTCGGTGAAGATGAACAGCCCCAGTTGAGTGCTGGTGATAATGTGGATGTTTCCGTTTTTGCTGAGAGCAAATATGTTGATGTAACCGGCATAAGCAAAGGTAAGGGTTTTGCCGGTGGTATGAAACGTCACGGTTTTGGTGGTTTCCCGCAGTCACATGGTACAAAACGTAAGCACAGGCATATTGGAGCTATTTCAAGTTTTGCCAGTGATGCAGGTCACGGCGGTAACCTTAAAAAAGGTAAAAAGATGCCGGGTCATATGGGTAACGTTACTGTAACAACTAAAAACCATGATCTGGTTTCTATAGATGAAGAAAGAAATTTGTTAGTAATTAAAGGCTCTATACCTGGTCCTTCAGGCGGCTATGTTGTTATTCGTGGTTCGAAAAAAGTCTGATAAATTGGAGAATGGAATTTTAAAATGATCAAGTTGGCTGTTTACAATAAAGAGGGCAAAGAGATTGAGACCATTAGTGTCGATGAGGCTCTTTTCGGCGGCTCAGTCAGATATTCGCTGCTCAAGCAGGCTATAGTCATGTATCACGCCAACAAGCGTGTTGGTACTGCTGCTACAAAAAGCAGGGGCATGGTTGCGGGTTCAACCCACAAGCTGTTCAGGCAAAAGGGCACTGGTAATGCTCGAGTAGGTAACAGCAGAACAGGTAAGAGAACCGGTGGTGGTGTTACATTTGCTAAGGTGGCTCGTGATTTTGGCAAAGATATGCCGAAGAAGCAGCGAAAGCTTGCAACCAGTTCCGCGGTTCTTGCCAAACTTTTGAGTGATAATGTTGTTGTTGTGGACGCTTTGAATTTTGAGGCTCCCAAGACGAGTGAATTTGCCTCGATTCTCAGCAATCTTAAGATTGATCGCAGTTGTCTGGTTATGACCAATGGCCGGGATACCAATATCTACAAATCGGTGAGAAATATACCGAAAGTTGATGTTATAACTGTAACTGATCTTAATGCTGGTGATGTATGTAATCATCAGAAGGTATTGTTTACTAAAGACGCGTTTATGTCTTTGATAAATGCAGATAGCGATAGTGAAAATTAACAGGTGTTAATGTGGATGACTTTAAAGTAATAATAAGGCCTTTAGTTACAGAGCAGGGAATGCACTTTGCGAATGTTCGTGGTGCGTATTCTTTTGAAGTTAATAAAAAGGCTAATAAAACACAGATCAAAAATGCGATTGAGAAGATTTACAGCGTCAAGGTCGACAAAGTAAGGACAGCCAATCGTAAGGGTAAACCTCGTCGCAAAGGTAGAGCAATTGGGACAACTTCAAGCTGGAAGAAAGCTGTTGTTTATCTTGATTCTGAATATCATATAGATTTGTTCTGATAGCTAAAGCAAAGGCAGTAGTTTTATGGGTATAAGAATATATAAACCGACAAGTCCAGGACGCAGGAACAGTTCAGTAAATGATTACGCTGAACTTACGACGTCTACGCCGGAAAAGACGCTGTGCAAGCGTATTAAAAAGAATGGTGGAAGGAATCATTACGGTGTTACAACTTCACGCTTTAGAGGCGGTGGAGCAAGGAAAATCTACCGGATAATCGATTTCAAGCGTAACAAAGATGGTATACCCGCAACAGTAATGACAGTTGAGTATGATCCGAATAGAAATTGTTTCATCTCTCTGGTTCAATATAAAGATGACGAAAAAAGATACATTCTTGCACCGCTTGGCATAAAGGTTGGTGAAATTATCGAGAGTGGTATGTCTTGCGAACCTAAAGTTGGTAACGCAATGCCTCTCGAAGCTATCCCTGGTGGTTTGGAAGTGCATAATGTGGAAATGATCGCAGGTCAGGGTGGTAAACTCGTAAGAGGTGCCGGTAATGCGGCGAAAATAGCAGCTAAAGAAGGTAATTGGGTAACTTTGATCTTACCAAGTGGTGAAATGAGAATGGTTCGCAAAGAATGCCGTGCCACCGTTGGCAGAGTGAGCAATCCTGATCATCAGAATGTAAGAATAGGTAAAGCTGGTCGTAAACGCCACATGGGACGCAAGCCTCATGTCAGAGGCAAAGCTCAGAATCCGGTAGACCACCCACTGGGTGGTGGTGAAAGCCGATCAAATGGTGGTCGTCATCCATGTTCGCCAACAGGTGTTCCGGCCAAGGGCGGCAAGACAAGAAACAAAAGAAATATTAGTAATAAGAGAATTATTCGCAGACGTAAGAATGTGAGACAGGGCCAGTTGGTTCTGTAGATAAGTCACTGACCCAAAGGACTCAAAAGGTAAATTATGGGAAGATCGCTAAAAAAAGGACCATTTATAGATGAGAAGCTGTTCATTAAAGTCAACAAACATATTGATACCGGTAGCTATGAGCCGATAAAGACATGGGCGAGAAAATGCACTATCATACCGGAATTTGTTGGTTTTACTTTTCTGGTACATAATGGCAAAATGTTTCATAAAGTATTAGTTACCGAAGATATGGTAGGTCATAAGCTGGGTGAGTTTTCATTAACGAGAACTTTCAAAGGACATTCCGGCAGGAAATAAAAAGGTTATAGGCTATGTTAAGTGCTAAAAAATTAAAAGAACTTTGTGAGAAACGAGATATAAGTACTGATCAGTTGGCTGGTCAGCTTGTAAGGGGCGGGCTTAGCGAAAAGCAGGCAAAATCTGCGGTTAAGAATTGGAAAAAAGGGCTTTTTAAGCCTCTTCCGGGGAAAGAAGATATTCGCAAGTTGGCAACAGCTTTATATGTTGATGTCAATGATATTTCTGTCTGGAAGTCTTCGTGCAGATATGCTCCGTTTTCAGCAAGGAAAGCCAGACTTGTTTCACAATTGATCGTAGGTCGAAGCGTACAGGATGCAATGGATGTGCTTAAGTTTACAAACAAGCGAGCAGCAGAGACAATCGATAAAGTTTTGAAATGTGCAGTTGCTGATGCTGACGGGCAGGAAGCTGATGTTGAGAAGTTGTTTGTAAGCGAAGCAAGAGTTGACGATGCCGGTATCAGGATTGGCACCAAAAGATGGATAGCTAAAGACAGAGGCAGGGCACATTCAATTCGCAAGACGGCTTGCCATGTGCACGTAACTGTGACTCAGGCATAAACGAAAGAAGGCGTAATTTAACAGAAATAAGGCAATAAATTATGGGTCAAAAAGTATCACCAATTGGTTTTAGAACAGGCATAACGCTCGGATGGCAGAGTACATGGTATGCTTCGAAAGCTGACTATGGCGTGTTCCTCGTTGAAGACCAGAAAATTCGTGATTTTATCGACAGGAAATTTAACCGCAGTATGCCGAGAGGCGCCGTTGCCAAAACTGAGATTGTTCGCACTCGCAATGAAGTGAAGGTTACTTTGCACAGTGCTCGCCCAGGTGTTGTTATTGGCCCCAGGGGTGGTGAAGTCGATAAAGTCAGAGAAGAACTTGAAGATTTGACATCGCGTAAGGTTAACGTAAATGTCATTGAGATAAAAGAGCCGGATCTAAGTGCTGTGCTTGTAGGTCAGGCGATAGCTGAGCAGCTTTGCAAGCGTTCATCTTTCAGAAGAACGATGAAGCAGTATTGCGAAAATGCAATCCAGGCTGGGGCGAAGGGTGTTAAAATTATGTGCAGCGGCAGACTTGGTGGGGCTGAAATGGCTCGCACCGAAACCCAGAAGCTGGGAAGTATTCCTCTGCATACTCTTGATGCCAATGTTGATTACGCATTAGCTGAAGCTGTGACAACTTATGGTGTTGTCGGTGTTAAGGTTTGGATTTACAAAGGTAAATTCGGCGAGAAGATTGAGGCCAAGTTTAGAAGCAGACGCAGACCACCGAGAAAAGGCGGCGGTGGCGGTGGCGGCGGCGGTTTCAGGCCTTCTAACAGGGGTGGAGCACGTCCGGCAGCTAAGGCTGCACCTGCGCCAAAAGTTGCCCCAGAGGCTACCCCAAAAGCTGCGCCAGAAGCTGTGCCAGAAGCTGCGCCAGAGGCTAAAACTGAGTAAATGTTTGGTGAGTTATTTTGTAATTTGAGTTTTACTTTATTGTAAGGATAGAAAAATGGCTTTGATGCCTAAAAGAGTTAAGCACCGAAAAAGCCAGCGTGGCAAAATGAAGGGCAACGCTACGCGTAATAACTATGTTGCCTTTGGTGAATATGGTTTGCAGTCGCTGGATACTCATTGGATAACAGGACGGCATATAGAGGCTGGTCGTGTGGCGGCTACCCACTTTTTGCATCGTGAAGGTAAAGTGTACATTAGAGTTTTTCCGGATAAGCCGGTTAGTTCCAAGCCTTTGGAAACAAGAATGGGTAAAGGTAAAGGCGAGCCTGAATATTGGGCAGCGAGTGTTAAGCCCGGTACTATTTTGTTTGAGATAGGTGGTGTACCGGAAGATATTGCTAAGCAGGCATTAATAAGGGTTGCCCATAAGATGCCTATAAGATGCAGGTTTGTAAAGAGAAGACATTCTTTGTAAGAAGGACAGGTTGTATGAAGGCTGACAATTACCGTGAAATGAGTGCAGATGAGCGTTTTATAAAGCTTGAAGAATTGCAGAGGCAGTTGTTTGAGCTTAAATCGCAGTCTGTTACAGAAAAATTAGAAAATACAAACGCTGTGGCTAATCTTAAACGTAATATTGCCAGGCTAAAGACCGTAATTCGTGAAGGTGAATTAGAGATAAACAAAAAGTGATCAGGCCCTTATAGGCCTTCATTTATGATTGGAAATCAGGTATGCAGGATAAAAAAATTAAAACTATAACTGCTGAGGTGATTAGCAAGAGTGGTGACAAGAGTATAAAGGTCGCTATCAATTATAAGATTAAGCATCCTCGGTATGGTAAGTATGTAAGACGAAAGACTATTCTTGGTGTGCATGATGAGCACAACAAAGCCAATGTTGGCGATCTCGTTGAGATCTCAGAGTGCAGGCCGATCAGTAAGTCCAAAAATTGGCGTCTTGTAGATGTTGTTTCGAGTTTAACGCAGGATTAACGATAGAAATAAGCTTTAGCTTAAAATATAAGGTAGAATAAAAGTGATTCAGCAAGAAACGATGTTAGATATAGCTGATAATTCAGGTGTGAAGTCGGCGCAGTGTATAAAAGTTTTGGGCAGAAGCGGTACACGCAAGGGCAAGAGGAGAAGACCTGTTGCCTCTATAGGCGATGTTATTTGTGTAGCAATAAAAAAGTCGTTGCCCAACTGTCAGCTGGATGATAAGAAAGTTCATAAATGCGTTATTATTCGTACCAAGACACCTGTTAAGCGTGCTGATGGCAGTTATGTTCGTTTTGACAGCAATGCAGCAGTTATGATTGATGCTGATGGTAATCCGATTGGAACAAGAATTTTTGGTGCTGTTGCCCGTGAGTTACGTGAGAAGAACTATATGAAGATAATCTCACTGGCCAGCGAAGTAGTTTAATTATTGTAAATGTTAAAGATAAAACAGGCGGTTAGAAAAAAATGGCCCTACATGTTAAAAAAGGTGATATGGTTGAGATAATTTCTGGTGACCACAAAGGCGCTACTGGTAAAGTGCTGCGTGTTATCCCCAGTAAAAGCAGGGTGATCGTTCAGGGGCATAATATTGTCAAGAAGCATGTCCGACCATCACAGAAAAATCCGCAAGGCGGAAGGATTAATATTGAACAGCCTATCCATATAAGCAATGTTCTGCCGGTTAGTCCTAAAAGCTCAAGAGGCAAAAGGATCGGTTATAAAGTTGCAGATGACGGCAGTAAGAAAAGAGTATCTTGTGATGGCGGCGAAATAGGTGTTGTTGTGAAGGCCGGGAAAAAATAAAACAGTTATTTGTCGGTTGGAAATCGACAGACTTTTAATAGTAGGTATATAATGGCAAGACTAAAAGATTTATATAAGACACAAATTGTTGGGCAGCTTATTAAAGAGTTTAATTACCCTAACCCGATGGCTGTACCTAAAATGGAAAAGATTGTGATTTCCATGGGTGTCGGCAAAGCTGTCCAGGATAAGAAGTATATTGGGATGGCGATCAAAGATTTGATAATGATCTCAGGTCAAAAACCTCTTATCTGTAAAGCCAAGAAGAGTGTTTCAAACTTTAAGGTTCGTCAGGGCGACAACACAGGTCTTAAAGTTACTCTTCGCGGAGTCAGAATGTATGAGTTCATGGACAGGCTTATCAGCCTTGCTATCCCTCAGGTAAGGGACTTTAGAGGTCTGAATCGTAAGGGCCTTGATGGCAGGGGTAACTATTCGTTGGGTCTGAGTGAGCAGGGTGTTTTCCCTGAAATAGATATTAGCAGAGTAGAAGCTCAGCAGGGTATGAATGTAACGTTTGTTACCTCGGCGAAAACCGATACTGAATCGCTGAAGATGCTTGAGTTGTTTGGTATGCCTTTTAAAAAAGCAAATAAACCGGAAAAGTAATCTGTAATAAGACAGTAATAAATTTGGAGTGTTTGAATGACAACCACAGCACTGGAAAATAAGGCTAAGGCGAAACAGAAATATCGTGTAAGGCAGTATACACGTTGTGAACTTTGTGGTCGTGCAAGAGCTGTTTACCGCAAGTTCAAGATATGCCGTATATGTTTCAGAAAGTTAGCTAACGAAGGTAAGATGCCTGGTGTTAAAAAGGCCAGTTGGTAAGTTGATAAAAAAAACGCAAATTATAATTTGACGTGGAGCTTAGTTATGAGTTTGAGCGATCCTATCGCTGATATGTTGACAAGAGTACGTAATGCCGCAAGAATTGGCAAAGAGACAGTAAATGTCAAGGCTTCCAATATATGTGCAGGCATTGCGGAAGTGCTTAAGATTGAAGGTTATATTTTGGACTATGACCGGATTGATGACGGCAACCAGGGTATATTAAGAATCCAACTTAAGTATGATGCAAATGGCGGATCTGTCATTGATGAAGTAAAGAGAGTCAGCAAGCCTGGTAGAAGGATTTACTCAGGATCTGAAGAGTTGCCCCGTGTTTTGGCTGGATTGGGTATTTCCATAGTATCTACCAGTAAGGGTGTAATGAGTGATAATAACTGTCGTCAGCAGAAAGTTGGCGGCGAAATACTTTGTACGGTGAGCTAATGAGTCGTATCGGAAAAAAACCAATAGATATTCCTGCCGGTGTAACAGTTGAGCAGAAGGGTCTTGTTCTCAAGGCCAAAGGACCGAATGGTGAACTGCAGATAGAATGTAACCCTGTTGTTAAGGTAGTTGTTGCCGGTTCAGTTATATCTGTTTTAAATGAAACACCTGAGGATAAATTTGCCAATAAGATGCATGGTACTATGCGTGCATTGCTTGCAAACGTAATTACCGGTGTCAGCAAAGGCTTCACAAGAAAGATGGAGATTTACGGCACTGGTTATAACCTCAAAGAGCAGGGTAACAAACTGGTATTTCAGGTAGGCTTTTGTCATCCGGTTGAAATGGTAATGCCTAAAGGTGTTAAGGTTAAAATTGATGTCCCTGCAACAAGAGGTAATGAGGTTCCCGCGAAGTTTACACTTTTGGGAGTCAGTAAAGATGTTCTTGGACAGTTTGCAGCTGATATTCGTAAGATCAGACCTCCGGAGCCATACAAAGGCAAAGGTATTCGTTATGCGGATGAACATATAAAACGTAAAGTTGGTAAGGCATTCGCTTCAGGTGCAGCATAATATAAATAGGATTTGTTATGAAAACTGACAGTTATAAAAAAGCAGTAAAAAGACGCCGATATCATGTTCGGAAAAAAGCGGTTGGCACCCCTGACAGGCCTCGTTTGTCGGTGTTCCGTTCGAACAGAAATATTTTCGCTCAGATCATTGACGATGTTGCAGGTGTTACGCTTGTTTCATCAAGCACTGGTTCAAAGGCTTTGAAAGATCAGGTCACTGATGGTGGAAACCAAAAAGCAGCAGCAGTTGTTGGTGAAGCTATTGCGAAAGAGGCTATGAGTGTTGGTATTAAATGCGTCTGTTTTGACAGAGGCAGTTATAAATATCATGGTAGAGTTAAGGCTCTTGCTGAGGCAGCAAGAAAAGCAGGATTAGCTTTTTAAACTATATACGATAAAGTTTGGAGAATTAAATTGGCAGCAGAACCAGTTAACACTTCAGGACAAGAAGAAAGAGTTTTTGAAGATACGGTCGTTAAGATATTCCGTTGTTCTAAAGTAGTCAAAGGTGGCAGGCGTTTCAGCTTTGCCGCATTAGTTGTTGTGGGTAACCGCAACGGCACTATAGGTGTAGGATATGGCAAAGCTAAAGAAGTTCCTCTATCTGTAGAAAAAGCGGTTAAAGATGCAAAGAAGTCAATGCATGATGTATCTTTGCTTGGCACGACAATACCACATAAGATTACCGGAAAGTATAGAGCGACTAAAATCATTATGGTTCCGGCTAAGCCCGGAACAGGTGTTATTGCCGGTTCAAGCGCTCGTGCTGTATTGGAATATGCCGGTGTGCAGGATATCCTGACAAAGGTTGTTGGAAGTACATCCGCGAAGAATGTTGTTAAAGCAACGTTGGATGGTTTGTTAAAACTTAAAAGCAAAGAATTAGTAGAGTCTCTCCGTGGTGTCGCAGTTGAGCCTATATAAAGGTGGTGATTTTTTAAATGTTAAATTATGAAATAACTTCTATAGCAGGAAAAAAGAAAGCTCGCAGACGTATTGGTCGCGGCAATGGTAGCGGTTATGGTAAGACTTGCGGCAGGGGGCACAAAGGTGCAGGAAGCCGAGCAGGCTCTGTTGCAAAAACCCTTAATGAGGGTGGGCAGATGCCTTTGTTCCGTCGTTTACCAAAACGCGGTTTCAATAATTACAATTTTGCGACTCGTTACGATATAATTAATATCTCTCAGCTTGAGCGATTTGAAGATGGAGCTTCCGTTGGGATAGAGCAGTTGTCAGAGGCAGGTCTTGCTGGAGGCCCTAAGGCTAAAGTGAAGATTCTTGGTGATGGTGGGCTTACAAAAAAATTGCAGGTTTCAGCTCACAAATTCAGCAAATCTGCAGAAGAGAAGATCATTGCTTCAGGTGGTACTGCTCAGGTAATATGATTCCTTGGAATAAAATGATAATTAAAATGGAATTTTGCAGGAAAAACTAAATATGCTTGGAACTGTTTTTAATATTTTTAAGATTTCTGATTTACGCAACAAGATACTGTTTACGATAGCATTGTTGGTGATCTACAGAGTTGGCTTTCATGTTCCTGTACCATGTTTTGATCAGTCGAAGATAAACGCTGCGGTAGGTACAAGGGATACTGACAGTCCGCTGGGCAGAGCTGCTGAATATATGCAGATATTCACAGGTGGTACCCTGAGCAGGAGTAGTTTGTTCGGATTAGGTATTATGCCTTATATTACTGCTTCAATTATTCTTATGCTCCTCGGTGAAGTTTTGCCGGCATTAAAGAAACTTCGGCAGGAAGGGCGGACTGGTCAACAGAAAATTCAGGAGTATACCCGCTATGGAGCGGTGCTGATATGTGTCGTTCAGTCGCTTATGTATTTGAAAGTGATGGGTAATTTTGTTTACCCTGGTATGCATACGCAAGCTATTATTATGGGTGTGCTTGGAATGACAGCCGGTACAATATTTTTAATGTGGCTCGGTGAACAGATCGATGAATATGGTATAGGCAACGGCATCAGCCTTATTATTATGGCTGGTATTGTTTCAAGAATGCCGTGGGCTCTTAATATGCTAAGACAAAATATTGATTTCAAGGTTGGAGCCTCAGCTGGTTCGGTAGGCCCTGCGAAGCTTTTGTTCCTGATAGGAGCCTTTGTCTTTGTTGTCGGCGGTGCTATTCTTATCACCCAGGCTCAGCGAAGGATTCCGATTCAGCAGGCTAAGCAGATGAGAGGCAGAAAGATGTATGGCGGTCAGAGACATTATTTGCCCTTGCGTGTTAATCATGGTGGTGTGATGCCGATCATCTTCGCATCGAGTTTTATGATGTTTCCGCCTGTAATTTTTAATTGGCTGGCTGGTATTTTTCAGGATTCGGTAATATTGCGTGAAATAAACAGTGCTTTCGGGCATCAAACATTTACTTATAATCTGTTATATATGTTGCTGATATTCCTGTTCGCTTATTTCTGGACTACAGTACAGTTCCAGCCAAAGGAAATGGCAAAGAACCTGCGAGATTCCGGAAGCTTCATTCCTGGTTTAAGACCCGGACGAAGAACAGCTGATTATCTTGAAACAGTTATGACAAGAATAACCTATTTTGGTGCGGCATTTTTAGCTATAATCGCAGTCGTACCCTCAGTTATCTCAATACTGCTTGGCATCGACTGGAGAGTCGCAACGTTCCTCGGCGGTACGGGTTTGCTGATTGTTGTTAGTGTATCTCTTGACCTTGTACAGAAGATCGAAGCGAATCTGCTGATGAGAAGTTATGATGGATTTAGTTCCACAGGCAGGATAAAAGGAGCTCGGGGATGAGAATAGTATTACTTGGTGCTCCTGGCGCAGGCAAAGGAACTCAGTGTATGCGTATTGTTGATAAGTACAATTTACTGCACTTATCAAGCGGCGATATCCTCAGGCAGGAAAGAGCTAATAATACTGAGCTTGGTAAAAAAGCCCAGAGTTATATGGATAGCGGGGCACTTGTGCCCGATGAGTTGATCGTGAAAATGATGGCTGGAGCGATAAGCAATGCTCCTGAAGGTGGTTTTGTTCTTGACGGTTTTCCAAGGACAGTGAATCAGGCATCTGCACTTGATAAAGCTCTTGAAGCTGCCGGTCAGAAGATAGATGTAGTATTGAACCTGGTTATTGATGACCAGATCGTTGTAGATCGGATAACCGGAAGAAGAAGTTGTCCTGTGTGCGGCGGGGTTTATCATGTTGTTAACATGAAACCCAAAGAGGATGGACTTTGCGACAAAGGTTGTGGTCAGCTGATACAGAGACCTGATGATACTGAAGAAGTAGTGGAAAACAGATTAGCTAATTATCACAGCCAGACAGAGCCTGTTGTCGGATATTATAAAGATTCTATCGGCGTTTGTGATTTTGATGCCGCAGGTGCTGTTGATGATATTAGTGGCCTTGTGTTTAAGAAACTTGATTCTTTAAGCTAAAACTGGAGATATTTAAAAGGGCATGAGTTTATGTTCTTTATAAGAAGATTTGTAAATGGCTATAAACCTTAAGACAATGAGAGAAATTGGTTTGATGAAAGAAGCTGGAAAGGTTGTAGCAGAAGTTCTTTTAAAACTGAAAGAAGTGTCGACCCCAGGGGTAACTACTGCTGAGCTTGATGATATTGCGGTTGAAATGTCAAGAAAAGCTGGAGCGGCAACCCTGTTTAAAGGTGTCCGAAGTCCCTATGCCAAAAGGGCTTTTCCAGGTGCTATCTGTGCTTCGATAAATGAGCAAATAGTACATGGGATACCCTCGGATAAGGTTAAGCTGAAAGACGGCGATATCATTAGTATTGATTTTGGTGTCAAACTTAATGGCTATTGCGGCGATTCTGCTATTACTACTGCAGTGGGTAATATCTCTAAGGAAAAACAAAAGTTAATGGATATTACCAAAGGCAGCCTGGATATTGCGATAGAAAATGCCGGACCGGGTGTGAAGTGGAGCTATATTGCTCGCCTTATGCAAAGCTATGTAGAAGCTGAAGGTTTTTCAGTAGTGACTGATTATGTAGGCCATGGCATTGGCAGAGAGATGCATGAGGACCCTAAGGTGCCGAACTTTGTCAGCGATGAATTGCTTCGTAAGGATTTTGAGCTGACAGAAGGGATGGTTGTGGCGGTTGAGCCTATGGTTAATATAGGAACTGCTGATACCAGAACTCTTCAAGATGGTTGGACGGTTGTAACCGCTGATAAAAAACCATCAGCTCATTTTGAGCATAGTATTGCGATAGTAGAAAATGGTTGTGAAGTGTTAACTTTGAAATGATTGTTTATGGCGAAAGCAGACACAATAAGATTGGTGGCTAAGGTAAATGAGGCCTTACCCAATGCGGTGTTTAAAGTTGAGTTAGAAAATGGCCATCAGATAATGGCACATGTTTCTGGTAAGATGCGTATGCATTTTATTAAGATTTTGCCTGGCGATAGTGTGACTGTTGAAATGTCGCCATATGATTTGAATAGAGGACGTATAGTTTTGCGTAATTAGTTGCATCTCGGCGGTAATGTCGAGAAGTGCGAAGGCAGGTTATAAAAATGAAAGTAAGAAGTTCTGTAAAACGTATATGTGAAAATTGTAAAGTAGTGCGTCGTAAAGGTGTTGTAAGGGTAATTTGTACCAATCCCAGGCACAAACAACGACAGGGTTAATTTGTATTGATGATTAGGAGCTAATATGCCGCGTATAGTTGGTGTTGATATTCCCAATGATAAATCCATCTGGATTTCTTTGACTTATATTCATGGTATTGGTAAATATATCTCTCAGCAGATATTGAAAGAAGCCAGGATCGATCCTGCGACAAAGGCCAATAAGCTCACAGAAGATGAGCTTAGTCGGATAACACAGATTATTGATCGTGATTGTGTTGTAGGTGGTCAGCTGCGCAGACAGGTTTCGCAGAATATTGCTCGTCTGCGTGATATTGCCTGTTATCGTGGTATAAGGCATAGAAGAGGCTTACCAGTCAGAGGTCAGTGTACACAAAGTAATGCAAGAACACGAAAGGGTCCAAGAAAAACTGTGGCCGGTAAGAAGAGTGTTAAAGATCATTAATAGCTAAGCTGCTTTGTGGTAAATAATAAACTTGTTGAGCAAGGAAATGTGAAGTAATGGCAAAAAGTGTAAAACGAAAAGTCAGAAAAAATATCGTTAAGGCGGTAGTACACATTAAGGCAACATTCAACAATACGTTGATTACTATTGCTGATCCCGATGGTAACGCTATATGTGGTGCTTCTGCCGGTTGTGTTGGTTTCAAAGGCTCTCGTAAGAGTACCCCGTTTGCCGCTCAACAGGCAGCTCAGAGATGTGCCGCCAATGCGATGCGTAATGGTGTTCGTGAAGTGGAAATTCGCGTAAAAGGTCCCGGCTCAGGTCGTGAATCTGCGATCTCTGCTTTACAGCAGGCTGGTTTGAGGATTTCTTCTATTGAAGATGTTACTCCTCTGCCTCATAATGGTTGTCGTCCGCCAAAGAGAAGACGGGTATAAAAAGAAAAACTTTATTGGAGATATATAGAACAGATGGGACGTTATTTAGGTTCATCTTGTAAGCTTTGCCGTCGTGAAGGTGTAAAGCTGATGCTCAAGGGTCTTAGATGTGAAACAGCTAAGTGCCCGGTTGAGAAAAAACAACGTAATCTTGCACCTGGTATGCATGGCTGGCGAAGAGGCAGACAAAGTGACTATGGTGTTCGTTTACGCGAAAAACAGAAAATTAAACGTTATTATGGTTTGCTCAATGATCAGTTTATGGGTTATTTCCACAAGGCTGAACGCATGAGAGGCAATACTGGTGAGAACCTGCTTCAGTTGCTTGAGCGTCGTCTTGATAATGTTGTCTACAAACTGAACTTTGCACCTTCTCGCAAGGCGGCAAGGCAGCTTATAAATCATGGACATATCCATGTTGATGGTCGTAAGGTAGACATCAGTGATTTTACTACTAAAGTTGGTAATAAGATAACTCTGAAGAACTCCGGTAAAAGTAAAAAACAGGTTAAGCAGCAGCTTGAAGCTAATCCCAATTATACAACGCAGGGATGGTTGCAGCTTGATCGCGATAAACCGGAAGCTACTATTGTTGCATTACCTACCAGAGATGATGTGCAGGTGCCGGTAGAAGAGCAGTTGGTTGTTGAATTCTGTTCAAGATAATCTTGAATTGATTTTTATATGTGTGTGTATTGTATAGCGAAATGAATGTCAGATAACCAGATAATTATAAAATTGGTTATAGGAGGCTTATATGCGAGTTACATGGCGTGGTTTGGAACTGCCGACCAGTGTTGAACAGGACAAGGCAATATCGTGTGAAGATTATGGTAAGTTTTACATTGAGCCTTTCGAACGTGGTTTTGGTACTACAATCGGAAATAGCTTGAGACGTGTTCTGCTATCTTCTCTTGAAGGTGGTGCCGTTTCGTCAATCAAAATAGCAGGTGTTGGTCATGAGTTTACATCTATCAAGGGAGTTATGGAAGATGTAACTAACATAATCCTGAATGTGAAGAGCCTTGTTGTAAAACTCAACAGTGCAGAGCCTAAGATGATGAAGGTCGTTGCTAAGAAGGCTGGCGTCGTAACAGCTGCTGATATCGAGGCAGATCCTGCGATCGAAGTGATAAACAAGGATCTGGTATTGGCAACGCTTACTAAAGATGCTAAATTTGAAATGGAAATGGTCGTTGAGAATGGTCGCGGTTATATGCCGGCTGCTGAAAGAATAAATAATTCTGACAGATTCGAGCAGGAAATTGGCAATGTAATTGTAGATAGTATCTTTTCTCCTGTTACAAGAGTGAGATATAATACCGAGAACACTCGAGTAGGTCAGAAAACAAATTATGACAGGCTGATTATCGAGATATGGACAGATGGAACGGTTACTCCGGAGATGGCTTTGGTTGAAGCTGCAAAAATCCTGCGTAAGCACATCAATCCATTCGTTCAATACTTTGAGATTGGCAGTAAAACCGTCACAGAGCAGTTTGAAGAAGAAGCACCAGAAGAAAAGGTTGACGAAGAGTTGGCTCAGAAGCTCAGTATTTCTATTCAGGAGTTGGAATTTTCAGTACGGTCAGGCAATTGTCTTGAATCTGCTAAGATTGAAACTGTCGGTCAGCTTGTCAAAATGACCGAGGCTGAACTGCTCAGGATAAGGAGTTTTGGTAAGACCAGTCTTAGAGAAATAAGAAGAAAACTCGCTGACATTGGTTTGTCATTGGGTATGACAGATATAGATAATTAAGTTTGGAATTTAAGCAGTACCAGATTATAAGGGTATAAAAATATGCGTCATAGAGTAGCAGGACGTCGGTTAGGTAGAGATAGTGAGCACCGTTTGGCAATGCGTCGTAATATGGTTGCGTCACTTTTTGAACATGAAACTATTTCGACTACGATTGAAAAAGCCAAAGAAATTAAGCCTTTCGCTGAAAAACTTATTACACTTGCTAAAAAAGGTGACTTGGCTTCCAGACGCAGAGCCATTGCTTTACTTGGTGATCGTTCGATGGTTGTTGAAGAGGATGGTGACTTTGTCAAGAAAGGTTCTGTTATAAGCAAGCTCTTTAGTGAGTTGGGGCCTCGTTATCTTGACAGAAATGGCGGCTATACGAGGATTATTCGTCTTGCAATGAGAAGACTTGGTGACAATGGTCAGCTCGTACTTCTTCAGCTTCTTGGCCCAGATGAAAAGGTAGAAAAGAAAGCTAAAAAGGCCAAGAAAGCCAGGAAGAAAATTAAAGATGTAGCTGAAGAAGAGCCTGTGGAAGTTGTTGAAGAACAACCTCAGGAGACACCTGATGAGCAAGATCAGCCTGAGCAGACAGAAGAAGTTGCCGAAACTGCCAAAGACGTTCAAGACGAATCAAAACAGTAAGTTTTGAGGAAATCTGATTTAATGAATACTAAAGACGACTGTATTTTCTGTAAGATAGTAGCGGGTGAAATACCATCTGTGAAAGTTTACGAGGATTCAGTTGTCTTGGCTTTTATGGATACAGGTCCTATCAGTGATGGCCACACACTCGTAATTCCCAAAGAACACGTTGAAAAATTAGATCAATGCAGCCCGGAACTAATGGCACAGGTTGGTCAGGCTGTTGTAAAAGTTGCAAATGCTGTTTCCAAAGCGATACCTTCAGATGGCTATAACGTTTTGTGTAACAATGGCATATCTGCTGGTCAGCTTGTCGATCATATGCACTTTCATATAATACCACGCAATACCGGTGATGGTGTGTTTAATCGTTGGCCTGCTTATGAGTATCCACAGGGCAAAGCTCAGAAGTTAGCTGAGAAAATTAAGGAATATTTATAATTTTTTTTTAAAAATACTTGCTACTGCGAATTTTTGTGATAGCATTATAAATCTTGATCGCGGGGTAGAGCAGTCTGGTTAGCTCGTCGGGCCCATAACCCGGAGGTCGGAGGTTCGAATCCTCCCCCCGCTATTTTTAATAAGAGATAAATCCTTGTTCTAAAAGGGTTTATCTCTTTTTTTGTTTTCTTGAATTTTACTCGCTATGAGCCCGTAAGGTACAAAAATTCATAGCTCTGGCCATTTTTACTTATCAGGACTGCAAAAAAAATTAAGCAGCTCTTCGATAGCTCTTCAGAAGCCCGCCAAGAAAGCCTGTTCTTATGACACTCCCGGCTGATGCATGCAATGGCCTGCTGCCGCCTTGCCGTTTACCCGCAAAATGATATTCAGCTGGGATATTATTGCCGATTCCCTGGTGTGGGCGGTGTTCATTGAAATATAAAGTATAACAATCAAGAATATTTTGCAACCGATTTAAGCCAAAAACCAAAAGATGATTTA
Source organism: uncultured Pirellulales bacterium (assembly GCA_964477135.1). Lineage (GTDB taxonomy): Bacteria > Planctomycetota > Phycisphaerae > Sedimentisphaerales > Anaerobacaceae > JAGLTN01. The sequence continues at coordinate 20,464 of CAYZEH010000015.1, forward strand.
AGCAATCTCGCTTACAATTCAAAACATAGCGTTCAGCATGAGCATTTGCGTTAGGTGCATGGAAAGGCGTTTTCACCGTATCTACACCAGAAGATTTCAAAATCACATCCATCTCATCAGGATAAAGCATATCGTTATCGCGAAGAAAGAATCGCGGTTTAATATTCTGATCTTCACACTCCCAAAGAACGTGACGAACTTGTTGTTTGAGCCATTGGTTCGTTGGTGAAAAAGTTGCCTTGGCAAATATCACTTTCCGGGTTTGTAAGTGAATTACAAAGAAAACAAATGCAGTAACCAAACCTCTGAATGTCCATACTTCCTTCTGGAACATATCAGCACATAAAAACACTGCTTCATGCCTTGACAAAAACTCTCGCCATGAAAGCCCTTCTCTTTCTGGAGAAGGAGGCAGGCCATTGTGTCTTAAAATATTGGCTACACTGCTCTTAGAAATCTCAATATCAAGCTTTTTCAATTCCTGTGCTGCCGTAATATTAACCAAAGGGGTGGTAAGGACCGAAAAATACAAGCAAAAATGCCATTCTTAAAGAAATATTGACAGACACTCTTCTGCAACAATGGACATGGACTGCTTTTATTCTCAAAATTTATTGATTTATTGTTTTTTTTAACTTGTGTTAATTTATGTTAAAAAGTAACATTTAGTTTTGAGTGTTAAAATTAGCTGAAAATTGACAGTTAGGTTTTAGTGGTTGGTGTTATTCGGCAGTGAGTGTTATTGGTAGTAGTAAATATTAGTGGTGAAAATTATTTTTGGGGAATGATAGCGGAAGTTTTGGGTTTTGATGGTTTATTGCGGGATAGATATTGGGACTAGTAATGTTAAGGCGATAGTGCTGGCTGATGATGGCGGGGTGCTGGCGGTGGGGGCATTTTCTAATTCATCTTTGCCGGCTGGTGGAGAGCAGGCGAAATCTTACAAAGGTGGTGATTGCTGGTATCGGCAATTTTGTAGGGTTATGGATTATTTTCATGGGCAGGGTGTTTTTGAGGGGCAAAAGGTTGTTTGCTGCGTTGCTTGTCAGGGGGGTAGTTTTATCCTGATTGATGATGAGATGAATACTTTGGGGCAGATTAGTCTCTGGACTTCTGGAAGCGGTCAAAGCCAGGCTGACAAATATTTAAAGCATTATAGCGGCGAGGATTTTTACAGGCTTACAGGTTGGGCTCCTGCTGGTTGGATGCCAATATTTAAGCTTAAAGAGATGGAGTTTGCAGAAGGAGAAATGGTTGCATTCGTTTCTGATTATATTTATGCCAGGCTTACAGGGGAGTTGGTGACAGATATTACAAGTGCTCAGATGACGGGTCTTGTGGATTTTGAGAAAGGTTGCTGGGATGAGAGTCTTGTAAGTTGGGCAGGGTTATATGAGGAGGATCTGCCTGAGATAGAAAAAGAAATCTCAGTTCTTTTTGAGGATGTTTCAACCGAGTGGGGGCAGATCGATATCGTGACATCTTTGCATGACCAGTATGCTGCGATGAATGCAGTTGATTTGAAAGCTGGCAAAGATGTGATGCTCGCAACGGGGACGGCATGGGTGGTTAATTTTAGAAGTGAAAAGCCTGGGTATGATAGCAGTTGTAATGTTCATCCGGGCAGGGATATAGTTACAGGTGGTTATGGTAATATTTCCACGATGGGTGCTATCGGAGCGGGATTTGATGAGGTTTTGAAGCAGGTGGGGCTTGATTATGACAAGCTAGAGGGGTTGGAGGGGCAGTTGAAAGAGATGGCGATGCCGACTGGGGCGGTTAATTTTGATCTTGAGAATATATCAGTTCAAGGCGAGGCGGCTTTGCAGGCGGTTCGAGATTATATGGTTTGGAGTTCCGCGGTTGTAAGACATAATTTGGACAGTCTTGGTTTGCTTGGGAGCCTGGAAGAGATACTGATGACAGGTGGAGCGGGGCAAAGCGGTGTTTGGGCTGGGATTATTGCGGATGTTTGCGGGGTTGATGTTAAGGTTGTAATTGCAGATGAGTTGACCGCTTATGGTGCTGCGATCACAGCTGCGAGGGCGTGTGGTTGTGATAACGTCAGCAAGCTTTCGGATATCGCGGAGACGGTTATTTATAAGTCTGAAAGAGCGGATGAATATAAATTGTGGTATGAGAAATTTCAAAAAGAGCTTTTTGAATAGGATAAAAAGGAATGCGGGAGTAATGCTATGAAAGAAAAAACACAAAAGATTCGAGTTGGAGTGCTGCCTGGGTTGGCTGACCTTTATAATCGTCTTTGGGGCGATTCGATAGGGGTTGAATATGCTGAGCTTATTTCTAAGACGATCGATGCTATCGGCAGTGATATTATTGAGTTTGATGAGGGTGGGATATGCAGCAGTAAGGAGCAGTTTGTGACGCAGGTGAATGATTTTGGCGCCAGCGGTGTTGACATGCTTTTGGTTGTTCTTGGGCCTTACTGCGCGAGTGGGGTTATTGCACCTGCTTTGCTTGATTGCGATATTCCTGTTTTGCTTTGGCCTATGCAGAGTATTTATGAGATAGTGCCTGAGGAGTTTGACGGTGAGGATGTAAGGCTTAATCATGGTGTTCATGGGGTTCAGGATCTTTCTAATGTTTTGAGTAAGCGGGGTCGTCGTTTTGGATTGCTTCACGGGCATCATTGTCAGGGTGATTTTAAGGGCCAATTAGAGCAATGGGCGATGGCTGCTAAGGGTGTATCTGGCTTTAGCAGGGCGAATCCGGTTCAGTTTGGTGGACATTTTGAAGATATGCTTGATCTGCAGATCGGCGGGGAGGAATTTATATCTGAGGCAGGTGTTAAGTTTACGGAGATTTCGTTAGCTGATTTTATTGCTGAAAGAGATAAAGCTGATGCTCGTCAAATTGCAGAATTGGTAGGTGATTATAAAAAGGAATTTGAAATAGCAGAGGATGTCAGTGATGTGCTGTTGAAAAAATCCGCAGCAGGTGAGATAGCAGTAAGAGCAATAATGGATAAATATGAGTCCAATGCTTGCGGGATCAATTTTCTTGAGCTTTGCAATAACAGTGAAATTGCTGACGGGCTTCATGTGGCTGCATCGAGGCTTATGGCTGAGGGTAAGGGCTATGCGGCTGAGGGCGACTGGGTGACAGCGAGTTTTGTTTACGCTATGGGGCAATGTTTTCAGTTAGCTGGTTTTAGTGAAATGTTTTCTGTTGATTATAAGAACAATCAGTTGCTGCTTCATCATTGGGGTGAGGGCAATCCTTTGCAGGGAAGGGAGAAAGCGAGAATATTGCGGAGTGAGTTTAATGACCGGAGTAAAGCTGAATTTGGGATAGTGGATTTTGAGTTTGAGCCCGGGGCTGTGACGCTTATTAATCTTAATTGCGATGGTCATGGCAGAGGTCAGTTGATCAGTGTGACGGGGCACATCTCTGAGGAGAGCCTGGTGAAATATACGGGGCCACGGGCGATGTTTATCCCTGATGAGCCTGATGTTAGAGAGGTTCTCGACGGATATGCTTACAACGGGGGCAGTCATCATCTGGTGCTGGTTGCCGGTGAGGTTGAAGATGTGGTAGATAAGGTTGCGGTTTTGGCTGGTTGGAATTATATAGCTTTGTAGGGTGGCATTATGGCAATGATTAAAGGTAAAATGAGTCGAACCAAAAGGCTTGAAAGAATACGTGATGATCTTTCGAGACAGCAGGATGTCTCGATTGAGAATCTTGCTGACAAGTTTGGTGTTACTATAATGACGATCCATCGAGATCTTGATTTTCTTGAAAGCAATGGTGAGATCATTAAGACCCATGGCGGGGCGACGATGGCGAAGCGTTTTACTTTTGAGTTTGCTTTCAGGGGACAACAGAATAAGCATCACGACTGCAAAAAAGCAATAGCGGTTCGGGCTATCAAAGAGGTTAAAGATGGCGATATTATCATGCTTGATACTGGAACTACTACTCTGGAGGTCGCTAGATTTCTTAAAGTCAAAAAGGCTATTACTATTATTACTACTTCGTTGGCGATAGTCTCAGAATTGCAGTTTGCTGAGGGGATACAGGTCGTTTTTCTTGGGGGGTATTTGCGGAGCGGCTCGCCTGATATGCATGGGCCTTTGACGGAGGACAATATTGAAAAGTTTCGCGCTGATATTGCGTTTGTCGGCGCAGACGGGGTTGATCGTGAAGCTAATACGTTTACGGACAATCTTGAGGTGGCGAATTTATCGAAGCGGATGGCGAAGAATTCATCGAAGGTAGTTGTGGTTTCAGATAGCTCGAAGGTGTGCAGAGAGTCGATGGTTAAGGTTTTGAGTGGGGCTGACTACGATATGCTGATTACTGACAGCGGTGTTGGTGTGAAAAATTTAGATAGGTTGAAGAAGAAAGTTGATGTTGAGGTTGTTCATTGTAAGCAGTGAGAGTATGGGCGGAAGCTGTTTTTGGGATAGTGTAAATAAAACGGTTATTTTTAGAACTGATAATTTGAGAGGAATGTTATGTCTGGTAAAAATATTAAGATCGAAAAGCTTTTTAGAGGTAAGAAAAATATTGTTATTTCAGCATTGGATCATGTAGTTGAGTATGGCGTGCAGGAGGGGATAGAGGATGCTCGCAAAGCTATTGAAAACTGTATGAGTACCGATGCTCTTTTGGTGCCCAGGTTTATGCTGAAGCGGAATTGGGATCTGTTTGCTAAGCCTGATTCGCCAACGCCTGTGGTTCGGATAAACTGGTCATCTTCTTTTTATTATCCGCTTAATTACAGGGAGGGCTTTACGACGGTTTGCACAAATGTTGAGGAGGCAATTGAAGCGGGTGCGCAGGCGATTATTTGTTCGTTGTTTCTGGAAGAAGATAATAATCGGGCGATGGAAGTTAAGAATGTTGAGATATTTTCTGAGATCGTTCGCCAGAAAGAAAAGCTTGGCATCCCTCTTATCGGCGAATGTTATGTGGTAGAGCACAATGAGAAAACTGACCAGCAGGTTCATGACAAGGTTAAAAGGATATCCAGGATCATGGCGGAGATGGGGGCTGATTTTATTAAGACATTTTTTACTGGCGATAAGTTTCATGAGATAATTGAGAACACTCCTGTGCCTGTGTTTACAATAGGTGCGGAGAAATTGAATACTGATCTGGCTGTCCTGGAGAAGGCTTATAATTCGGTTGAGCAGGGCGCGAGCGGGATTATTTTCGGCAGGAATATTTTTATGGCTGACAAGCCTACGGTTATTACGGATGCTTTGAATGATGTAATCAATGGTGGTCTTAGTCCTGCTGATGCGGTTGCTAAGTATGACTTGAAATAAGGTTTGGAGTACGAGATGCTTTTTGAAGTTAAGGAAGTTGATAGGAAATTTTA
>CAYZEH010000016.1:0-14115 GCA_964477135.1 uncultured Pirellulales bacterium
GTACAGAGCTGGAAATTACCTGTTAGAGATTAAAGTTGATTTATTTGAAAATTTTGAGGCTTTTGAGCCTGGATTTTTTTAATAAAATTGTTTGGATTAATATTATTAAAGTTGTATAATAGTGAGAGATACCGATATGTAAACTTGAGATTATAAAATGCGGCTATATACGAAGGAAAAATCCGCTTTTGCTCAAAGCTGTGATTTATCGGGGGGTAATGGCAGCCAAGGGGGGTTGCTGCGCGCATTCACCTTAGTTGAAGTTATCGTTGTTATTTCCATTATTACTTTATTGATGTCAATTTCACTGCCTGTATTTACCAAGGTAAGGCAAAATGCCCGCTGGATAATTACTATGAATAATCAGCGTGAAATTGTTGCCGCTGTTAATGAGTTTGCATGTAACAATGATGACAGCTATCCTGATTCAGTAGCAAATATCACTGGTGATGAATATGATGATGAATATGATGGTGAATGGAACTGGCTGGCACCTACTGTAATGACAACGTGTTTCCAACGTCCCGGCCAAAAGTATAGGTCTATGAGCAGCTACCTTTCTCGTTATATCGACAATGCCGATATCTTATTCTGTCCCAACGCGCCAACTAAAAACGAACGTCTTCAGCAAGCCTGGGAAGCTGGGGAAAACTGGGGCAATCCTGATACTAATCATGATGCCGACCAATTTTTGGGTGTGTATTGCTTTTACTGGAATTATTTAGGTGAGCTAGATGGAAACAAGCCTTTTTTTAGGGGTCCTCGTGGCTCTTATGATAGTGGTAAGGAAAGTTCGGTTCTGGTTAGTTGTTATATGGGCTACAATCCGTATCGAAGTCCGAATAGTTTTGAAAGTTGTGAAAAATTTGATGATAGTAAAATTTCCTCTTTTGATGGTATTGAAATTTCTTATAGCAAAGAGGATTCATCAGATTGCTGGCTCTTAAACACCTCTCATGGTGCCGAAGACGTTAGTTTGATAAAGATTAAGTTGCATGCTGGTTTTACAGATGGGCACGTGGAAGCTTATTCACCCTCTGAAACGGTTAAAATGGATGTTATTGGTTATACTAGTACAGACACGGGACGCCCCGGGTCTTTCTACATACCTGAAAAATCTTTGCCGTGAAGAACCTACAGATAAACATTGAAGCGATGCTTTCGGTATAGGTTGACGAATCTCCTCTTTTAGACTTTCACTTAAAATCTTTTTGAATTTTCTGATGAAATAAATAGCGTTTACAACATCCGGGTCTTTTATTAGTATGACATCGGTTAATTTTCTTGTCACGACGTTATATATTTGATGGAGATCTTGTAATGCGCAAAAGAACAATTTTTTGACACAAAACAGCATAGCTTAGTTCTTGTAAAGACTTATAATATTGAACATAACTGTATAAGTAATATAATATTGCAGCTGATTATGCCTGTCTGTTACTAAATTGGCTGCAGAATTTTAATTTGGAGAGAATATGAAAGATATTGTTGTTGGCATAATTGGCTCTGGTAATATTGGCGTAGTCCATGGCAGGATTTATAACGACCTGAATAATGTTCGTCTCAAAGCTATAGCTGATATTAACCCTGAAGCTTTGCAGGCAGCGGCAAAAGAGCTTGGTGCAGCTGATACTTATACCGATTATCGAAAAATGCTCGCAGATCCTGAAATCGATGCGGTTTCTATAGTTACGCCTGATTTTATGCATCGCGACTTTGTTGCAGCCTCTGCCGAGGCGGGGAAACACATACTTGTCGAGAAGCCTTTAGCAACAACACTCAGCGATGCGAAGGCTATGGCCCAGGTGGTTAAGAAAAATAACGTCAAACTTATGGTAAATTATAACGCCCGCTGGAAATCTTCTTACTGGGGCGTGAAGAAGGCGATAGCAGAGGGTAAGATCGGTAAGGTTGTTTCTGCTAATGCACGCAAGGATGATACGATATTCGTTGCAACCCAGTTATTAAAATGGGCGGATAAATCTTCGCCTGCTATGTTCCTTTCGACTCACGATATTGATGCGGTGAAGTGGTTCATAGATAAAAAAGCAGTTGAGGTTTATGCGACAGGTCAGAAAGTGGTTCTTTCTGCAAAGGGTGTTGATACTTATGATGTTATCCAGGCAATAGTAAAATTTGAGGATGGCTTTACTGCGACTTTCCAGAGTTCGTGGATATATCCATCCAAAGGCTTCCCATCGCTGGTAGATTCCTTTCTACAGATCATAGGTTCAGAGGGGACATTGATCGTAGACAGAAACAGGCAGGATGTAGAAATGTGTCTTGCTGATGGTTATAAATATATGCCTAAGGGTGAAGTTTTCGGCAAAAACCGCGGAGAATTCAGACTTGCGATAGAGTATTTTATTGAGTGTCTTGTCGAGGATAAGCAGCCTATCAGTGATGTTGAAAATGGTTGTGAAATTGTTGAGATAGTTGAAGCTATCCATAATTCTATTGAAACTGGTAAGGCTGTAAAATTGCCTTTGGTTTAATATTGTTGGAGTGATTATAAATGACGTATGCAAATGTAAATGGTTCTTTGCCCGGAGCTAAAAGTAAAGAACTTATAGATAAATGGCACAAGTTCGAAGCTGACGCAACAGGTTTTCAGGCGCCTCTCGTCTGGAGCCATGCTAAGGGTTGTATTGTTACCGATGTTGACGGCAACAATTATATTGACTGGACAAGCGGTGTATTGGTGACGAATGTTGGTCACTGTCATCCGCATTTAGTTGAAGCGGTTCAAAAAGCCAGCGCTGATCTTTTGAATAATTATGAATGTCCCAATGACTATCGGATTGCAGCTGCGGAAAAACTCGTAAATGCGTTGCCGAACTATCTTGATAAGTGTTTCTTTTTAAGTACGGGTTCTGAAGCCGTCGAGGCTGCTATTCGTTTGATGAAAAGAAAGACAAGCAAGTTTGAGATACTTTCTTTTGAAGGTGGTTTTCATGGCAGGACGATGAGTGCTGCTTCTGTTGGTGGTCTTGCCGGGCCTAAGAAAAATTTTGGTCCTACGGTTGTTGGTACTATCAGAGCGATATATCCGAATTCATATCGTGACCCGCTCAGGTTTTGTGATGATAGCCCCCAATTCAATAAGTATTTCGATTATCTTGATTCGGTCATAAGGGCAAATTCCACTGGTTCGCTGGCAGGTGTGATAGTTGAGCCTTACCAGGGAGCTGCCGGTTTTATCTTTCCGCCTGTTGGTTGGTTGAAGAAGCTTCGACTATGGGCAAAAGAAAAAGGCTTATTGTTTACACTTGACGAAGTACAGGCGTCTTACGGCAGAACCGGCAAGATGTGGGCGATGGAACATGAAGACCTTATGCCGGATATTGTCACTATCGGTAAAGCTATCGGTTGCGGCGTACCGGTCTCAGCGGTTGTTTCGACTGGCGATATTTTCTCCTGCTTACAAAAAGGGGAGCTGAGTTCTACCCTTGGCGGCAACTCCGTATCAAGTGCTGCGGTAACAGCGGTTCTTGAAATTTATGAAAGAGAGAATCTCGTAGAAAATTCCCGAAAGATGGGTAAATACGTGAAAGCCGGCTTATTAAAGATTCAGGGGGAATGCAAATATCTCGGCGATGTTCGGGGGATGGGCCTGGTAATGGGTCTGGAGTTTGTAAAAGATAAAACGACAAAAGAGCCTGCGCCGGAATTAATAAAAAAGATAATCACAGGATGCGCAGAGAAAGGTTTGCTTGTCGGTTCCGTTGGAGTGTTCGGCAACGTCATCAGGGTTGCACCGCCTTTGGTTATTACCCAGGAAATTGCTGACGAAAGTCTTGGGATATTAGAAGATGTTTTAACGGGGCTTGAGCTGTAAATGTCGACGGATAAAAAATTACTAAATAGCAAAGCAGTCAGCTTTATTGATGAGACTGGGCAGTTTCTTTCAGAGCTGATCACTTTTAAATCTGTCGGCGGCAACGAGACCGGCGCTATGGAATATCTATATGGCCAATTCAGCGAGTTTGATTCTGTTGAAGTTGAAAAAGTCTACATGGATAATTCTATCAAGAACGACTATTACTACAGTTGTCCTGCAGAAGAATTTGACTATAGCGATACATATAATTTAAGAATAGTAAGAAAAGGTACCGGCAGCGGTAAAAGCATTATTCTAAATACCCATGTCGATGTTGTTCCTGCCGGCGAGATGGTTAATCCATGGGACGGCATCTGTGAAGACGGGGCAGTTTTTGGTAGGGGGGCGGTTGATGCCAAGGGACAGATCGCTACAATATTTTTGCTTTTTAAACTGCTTGAAAATTTTAATATTAAAACTGCCGGCGATGTTATCGTACATATTGTTGTCGAAGAGGAAAGCGGCGGCAACGGCACATTAGCGATGGTTAGAAATGTTAATGAGGAAGCTGAGGGTTGTATTAACTTAGAGCCTACTAGTGGAAAACTAATGGTTTCTATCAGGGCAGCGGTCTGGTTCAAGATTACATTGCAAGGCAAATCCGGCCATAGCGGAAGCAGTCAGACGGTCAATCCGATATGGATGGCTCACGAAGTTATGAGCATTCTGAAAGACTATCATAGCGATTTGCTTAATAAGTTGAAGTCGCAGAAATACTACGACCAATATGAAAATCCAATGCCTTTAACCTTCGGTAAAATATATGCCGGCGATTGGCCTTCAAGCTGTCCGGATGAAGCAGTGATCGAGGGCGTTCTTGGATTTTTGCCTGGTATGACAGAAAAACAGGTTTGCGAAGGAATAAAACAGACCTTGCTGGATAATGGTTCGTTGCTTAACGAAGGTAATTTTGATGTGAAATTTACATACCGGCATAATTGCTGTGTGATTGACGAAGAGAATGTGCTTGTCAAAGATATTATCAAAGCTGCTAATCGAGTAGATGTAAATATTGAAAAAGCTGCAATGACCGCGTCGACAGATGCGTGGTATTATTCTGAGATTGCCGGTGTTAAAGCTGTCGCTTTCGGCCCAGGGCAACTGTCATGTTGCCATAGCAGCAATGAGAGTATCAAACTTACTGAAATAGTTGATGCAGGGAAAATTCTTTTTGAATCTGTTAAGATTTTTTGCGGATAGTTATGTTGAATAATTTTTTTACAACTTCAGGTGTTTTAAGTCAGCTTAACAGAATCGACACAGGTGTTATTGTTGTTTATCTGATTTTGATGATAACGGTAGGAGTTGTTTTTGCCAGGTTCAACCGCACTTTAAAAGACCTCTTTGCCGCAGGCGGAAGCGCAGCATGGTGGCTTTGTGGGATTGTTTTTATTACAGCTTGTCTGGTTCGTGCAGCAGTGGAAAGGTTTTATAGCTGTTTCCAGTATTATAGTTGTAATAACAGGATTTTGGTTTTGGTTTAATAACAGAGAAAAGGATAATTAGGCAATGTATAAAATATTGATCGCAGATGATCGACATGAAGGCTATGAGCAGGAATACGAAATTTTCAAAAGTGTTGATGCTGAAGTTGTCGTGGAAAAAAGTCAGGACGAGGATGTGCTGGCTGAAGCTGTCAAAGGTGTTGATGGTTTGTTAGTTAACCTTAGTCCCATCACCGCAAAAGTGATACAGGCGATGGATAAATGCAAATGTGTTTGTCGCTATGGTGTGGGTTATGACAATGTTAACGCAAATGCGTTAAAAGAAAAAGGTATATTTCTTGCAAATGTGCCTGACTATTGTCAGGAAGATGTTTCCGACCACGCACTTGCTTTGATAATGGATTGTGTAAGAAAGATTTCCCGCAAGGACAGGGCAGTAAGAAAAGGCCAATGGAATCTGACAGGCGTTCAGGCTGTATATCGGATGACTGGTAAAGTTTTTGGTTTTTTAGGCTATGGCGGGATTGCGAGATGTCTGCACCGTAAGATCGACGGTTTTAATTTTGAAAAAATTCTGGTGTATGACCCCTTTGTTAAAAAAGATTCTGTTGAATATAAAAACACACAGTTAGTTTCACTTGAGCAGTTGTGCAAAGAGGCTGATTGTATTTCAGTTCATGCTCCGCTTAATAAGCAGACAAGTGGTATCCTGGGTGAAAATGAATTTAAGCTGATGAAGAGCAGTGCGATGGTTGTCAACACTTCACGTGGAGGGCTGATTGATACTAACGCTTTGATATCAGCTTTGAAAACTGGTGAGATCGCCTGCGCGGGGCTGGACGTTTTTGAAAGTGAGCCTTTAGAGGCTGGCAGTGAACTTAGGGAGCTTGAAAATGTCACACTTACCGATCATGCAGGTTGGTATTCACATGAAGCAATTATAGAGTTGAAAACAAAAGCAGCACAAAATATTCTCAGCGCTATACAGGGCGAAAAACCAAAATACGTTGTTAAAATATAATTTTCAGGAGTTAAAATATGGCACGTTATAAAAGAATTGATACTTTGATGAGCATGAAAAAAGTTGGCGTTATACCGGTTTTTTATAATGCGGATTTCGAGACAGCAAAAAATGTGATATGCGCCTGTGCTGATGGCGGCGCAAATGTTATTGAATTTACTAATCGAGGCGACAGGGCAATCGAAGTCTTCACCGCTTTGGAAAAATACTGCGTAGCAAACAGACCTGATATTATTATGGGAGTTGGTTCTGTTATTGATGCACCTATGGCAGCTATGTATATTGCCACTGGCGCAAATTTTATCGTAGGGCCTGTGCTTGATAAAGAGACCGCAATTGCATGTAACTCAAAGAAAATACCATACAGCCCAGGCTGCGGCAGTGCTACTGAAATTCACGAAGCTCATAAACTTGGTGTTGAAATATGCAAAGTATTCCCAGGCTCATGTGTTGGAGGGCCGGAATTTGTAAAATCTGTTAAAGGGCCGATGCCCTGGACTGATATAATGCCTACAGGCGGAGTCAGCCCAACTGAAGAAAGCCTTCGTGCGTGGTTCGGCGCAGGTATCGTTTGTGCGGGTATAGGCTCGAAACTTATTTCAAAAGATCTGCTGCAAAAAAAAGATTATGCAGGTATTACCGAGGCAGTTAAAAAAGCAGTTGACCTGATTAAAAATATTAGGAACGGAGGCTAAGATGGCAATTGAACTCAGAAAAGAATCCGAATGTAAATATGACATACTTTCTCTCGGCGAGATAATGATCAGGCTTGACCCAGGTGACGAAAGGATACATACAACCAGACATTTCAGAGCATGGGAAGGCGGCGGAGAATATAATGTTGCCAGAGGACTCAAACGCTGCTTTGGAAAAAGAGCAGCTGTTGTAACCGTGATCGTTGACAATCCCGTCGGGAGACTTCTTGAAGATTTAATATTTCAGGGCGGCGTTAGTACTGAATACCTCAAGTGGGTTGAGTATGACGGCATCGGCAGAAAAGCAAGGCAAGGTCTGAACTTCACGGAAAAGGGCTTTGGTGTAAGAGCTGCGGTTGGTTGCTCAGACAGAGGCCATACCGCTATATCTCAATTGAAGCCTGGAGAAATTGACTGGGGGAAAATCTTTGGCACCGATGGCGTTCGATGGTTTCATACCGGTGGTATTTTTGCAGGTCTTTCAGAGACTACTCCAGCGGTAATCATCGAAGCTATGGAAGCAGCCAAGAAGTATGGGACGATTATTTCATACGATTTAAATTTCCGTAATTCTCTATGGAAAGATATCGGCGGTCATGAAAAAGCAATGCAGGTAAACCGTCAGATCGCTCCTCTGGTTGATGTAATGATAGGTAACGAGGAAGATTTCAGTGCAGCACTTGGCTTTGAAGTCCAGGGAATGGATAAAGGCTGTTCTAAGCTTGATACCAGTAACTTCAAGAAAATGATCACCCAGGTATGTAAGGAATTCCCGAATTTCAAAGCAGTTGCTACAACTTTGAGAAATGCTGCTACCGCTTCAAAAAATGACTGGGGTGCGATACTTTATACTGATGGTCAGTTTCATGAGGCGATTGACAGAGAAGCTTTGGAAATATACGACAGGGTCGGCGGCGGTGACAGTTTTGCTTCCGGTTTGATTTATGGTCTGATGGAAGCTAAGACGCCGCAGCAGGCTGTCAATTATGGCGCTGCACATGGAGCACTTGCGATGACAACTCCAGGCGACACCACTACTGCAAGCCTTAAAGAAGTTGAAAAAGTAATGCAAGGCGGTACTGCAAGGGTAGATAGGTAAATTGATAGCAGGTAAAGTTATATGTACAATAGTTTAAATTACTGTTTTGACACGCAACTGGTTTTAGGGCGGTTGGAAAAGCTCTATAGTCAAAGATCGCCTATTATTTGCGCAAAGATGAATGTTCCAAACAGAGCTCTTGAAGAATTTAAAAAAAGCCACAAAGAAGGATTTTGTGATTATCCTGATATTCAGGAGAGGGTGAAATTCTGGGATTCTTTTACCAGAGAAAGACTTTCAGTTCACGATGATTCGATACCTGGTGTGCCATTGAAAGAGATGGATCAGGGATTATATGGCGGGTTATTTGGCGGGGATGTGCGGTTTTTATGTGATACGTCAAGAGGTATGTTCTCATCTATGGTATATCCGGTTATTAAGGACCTGAGTGAAGTAGATGGGCTTTGCCTTGATGAAAGCTGTATGTGGTTTCAGCGTTACACGAGCCAGATAGAGGCTTTTTTAGTTGGCGGGAAGGGTAATTTTTCAATAAATCATTTGATGAGTATAAATGGTTTGAACTTTGTGTTTGAACTTATCGGAGCGACAGCTACTTATATGGCTTGTGAGGAGCAGCCTGAGCTGGTTAAAAGAGCAATTGAGCTTGCATTTGAAGTGAATCTAAAAATACAAAAGACTTTTTTTGAAAAAGTGCCCCTCTTAAATAATGGAACTTGCAGTTGCTTTGCTCAATGGCTGCCTGGCAGGATTGTATCAGAAAGTGTTGATCCGTTTCATATGACTTCTGTTGATTATTTTGAGAAATGGGGACGCAGTTCGGTTGAGCGTCTGTTTTGCGAATTTGATGGAGGGATTATACATATCCATGGTAATGGACGCCACTTGTTCAAGGCAGCGTCAAGTATCAAAGGTTTAAAAGCAATTTTTCTTGGGGATGATACAGGGTATCCGCTTTCGTTTGATATTCTTGATGAGATAAGAGAGCAGGTTGGGGATATGCCATTGATATGCTTAGCTGATTTTCATAAATTTAATCAAAAACTTAAAGAGAAAAAATTGCTCCCGACAGTATTTTATAATGTTTTGAATGTTCCAAATGTAGATGAAGCAAATAGATGTATGGATGTTGTTAGAAATTATATTTTATAAATAAATTTGTAAGGTGACTAAATGGTATTGCAAAAAATAACAATTAAGAAAATATGTGTAGCTGTGTTCTTACTGATTTTGCTATCTACTGTTGGTTGCAAGAACAAGACAGTTTCAAATGCTGCTGATAATAGTAACTCGGCAAATAAAAAAAGGAAGATTATAAGGTTCTCTTACAGCCATCAGGCAAATTTTTCTTCGGAAATACACACAGCTGCCTGGATATTTAAAAGCTATGTAAATGACAACAGCGATACGTTGGAAGTGAAGCTTTATGCATCGAGTACCTTAGGTAAGGAGAGAGAAATTTATGAAGGTATTCAGCTTGGCGGCGGCGCCGATTGTGTTATAAGCGGCACTGCGATTCTAAGCAATTTTAGTCAGAAGCTGGGCATTGTTGATTTGCCTTTTTTGTGGAAAGACTATGACCATGTACACAAAGTTCTCGATGGAAAAGTTGGCGAAATCTTAGCATCAGACCTGGATAAGCAAGGCTTCAAAGTTCTGGCGTGGATGGATAGCTGGGGTTATCGTAATATTGTTGTCAACGGCAAAGAGATAGCTGGCCCCGATGATATTAAGAGTCTTAAGATCAGAACGATTCAAACGCCTAATTACATCCAGGCTTTGAAAGCAATGGGGACGAATGCAACTCCGATGGCTTTTGGTGAGGTTTATTCTTCAATGCAGACCGGTGTTCTCGATGGTTTTGAACATAACGCTTCGGTGATTTATGCTAATAAATTTTATGAAGTCGCAGATAATATTATTTTGACGCGTCATCTTTTTGGGCCTTTAGTTTTTGTTTATTCCAAAGCTCAGTGGAACCGGTTGACCGATGCTGAAAGAAAAGTGATACGAGAAGCTGCCGTTTTTGCCAGGGATTGTCAGCGTGCATTGGCACCTTTGCGTGAAACACAGGCGTTTGAGATGCTCAAAGCTAAAGGAATGAAAGTTACTGAGATCGACACTGCCGGCTTTATTAAAAATGCTGTTCAATTGCAGGACGATTTTGCGAAGAAAAATAAGGTGGAAGATTTGCTGTATATTATAAGGGAAGCGGCAGATTAAAAATATGGTTAAAAAGTTACAAAAGATATGTTCGATTATTGATCGCAGTTTTGAAATGATTATTGCGACCACTTTCCTGCTGATGGTGTTGGTAGGCGGTTTGCAGGTTTTCTGCAGATATATTCTGGGAAGTTCTCTAAGCTGGAGCGAAGAGTTTCAAAAATATGCACATATATGGATAATATTTTTGGCGATACCAATGGGTTATAAATATAAAGCTCATATTGGAATGAATGTCCTTCTCGATAAAATGCCAAAGTGGTGGCAGAAGTACTTCAAGATTTTCGTCGATCTGCTCTGGCTGGTCTTTGGTCTTATACTGGTGGTTTATACCGCTAAGATAATGCATTTTACCAGGATGCAAACAAGCCCAGCGATGGGAATAAGAATGGACATGATCTATTTCTGTATCATGCTTGGCGGTGCATACATCATTTTTCTTGCACTGAGAAAGTTGGCAGTTCAATTTTTTAAAATCCGGGTTCAACCGGAGGGGAAAAGCTGATGTTAGCTGGTCTGTTTGTAATGTTGATTTTGTTTATATTCCTTGGTATGCCCGTGATCCTTGCCATAGGTGCAGCCGGTTTCATAGGAATAGTTATTAACGGGCTGAATCCGGTTTTCTTTCCGCAGAAGATGTTTACAATGCTTGACTCTTTCAGCTTGCTTGCGATGCCTTATTTTATTCTTGCTGGTGAATTAATGAGCAGGGGCGGACTCAGCAAAAAGTTAGTAGAATTTGCTGAAAAAGTTGTAGGCCATCTGCGGGGCGGTCTGGGCTATGCTTCGGTTCTTTCCAATATTGCTTTTGCGAACGTTTCGGGTTCGTCAACAGCTGCTACTGTTGCTATCGGCTCTATTCTCATACCAGCGATGAAGGAGAGAGGATATAAGCCTGGTTTTGCAGCTGCCCTTATTGCGACTTCAGGTACGATAGGGCCTATTATTCCGCCGAGTATGACGATGATAGTTTATGGCGCAATGGCAGGTGTTTCGATAGGCAAGCTTTTTCTTGCTGGTATTATTCCGGGGCTTTTAATAGGTTTTGGTATTACTGTTACAATTTATTTGATCTCATTTTTGCCATCGTTTCCTGAGTTGAGGAAAGTTTCGGGCAAATTCAATCTTATGGTGGTTCTCAAATCTATCAAGACGGTGTGGGTTGCACTATTGGCGCCAGTAATAATATTGGGTGGTATTCTTAGTGGAATATTTACGGCGACCGAAGCTGGTGTTGTTGCGTGTATTTATTCATTTGTTGTTTCGGTTGTTATTTACCGCACAGTCAAATTAAAAGATCTGCCGAAGATATTAGTCAATGCTGCGATTACGACATCTGTTGTGGTTGGTATAATTTCCGTAGCAGGTGCTCTTGGTTGGCTGTTGACGTATATCGATTTTAACGAAGCGGCAATGTCATTGATACTTTCAGTTTCTGACAACCCGACAGTCGTTATGCTTATGCTTATCGCTATCATGATATTTTTAGCAATGTTCATCGAATCTTTAGCAGTGCTTGTTATTATGATACCTGTAATTACTTATGTTTGTAAAACTTTCGGCTTCAGTCCGGTTCATTTCGGATTGTTGGTGGTTTTTGCTACTCAGATAGGGGCAACGACGCCGCCGGTAGCGGTACTGCTTTTTGTTGCGACAAGTATCGCGAAGACGCCTTACGACCAAACGGTGAGATATTGTTTCCCATTTGTAGCAACGTTGCTTATAGTTTTACTTGTATGTGCGTTTTTTCCCGCATTGACAACTTTTATACCAAATATGTTTTTAGGTCCATAAGGAGATTTTCATGAGTTTGGAATTATTTAATTTATCTGGAAAAAGAGTATTGATTACCGGCAGCGGTAGAGGTATTGGTTTTGAAATGGCCAAGGGACTCGGTCAGGCAGGTGCTGAGATAATTATAAGTGATATAAATTCTCAACGACTTGAATCTGCGGTCGCTGAGTTGCAAAGTATGGCAATCAGAGCTCACGGGGTAATTATGAATGTAACAGATGAGCGGCAGATTGAAAAAACCATAGCAGATATTCAACAGAACATAGGTCCCATAGAGGTACTGTTCAACAATGCGGGTGTAAATCTTAGAGGTCCGCTTGAAGAATATAGTTTTGAAGATTGGAAAACTGTGCTTGACATAAATCTTGCTGGGGTTTTTCTTGTTTCAAAACAAGTGGTAAAGGATATGATAAAGCGTCAGGCTGGTAAAATCGTAAACACCTGCTCACTGATGAGCGAACTTGGCCGAAGTTCAACCGCAGCCTATACCGCATCTAAAGGCGGTGTTAAAATGCTCACAAAGGCAATGACAGTCGAATGGGCAAAGCACAATATTCAGATAAATGGTATCGGACCAGGCTATTTTATTTCTGAAATGACAAAGCCTTTGGTTGAAGATAAAAAGTTTAATGAATGGATTTGTGGCAGAACCCCTGCTAACCGGTGGGGGCAGCTCGAAGAACTTGTAGGAGCAGCAATATTTCTTGCCAGCGATGCATCGAGTTTTGTTAATGGTCAGATTATTTATGTCGATGGTGGATTTCTTTCGACAATGTAATCTGCTTATTTATTAGTTTTAAATTTTGGAGGATTATTATTAATGTCAATGTCACAATGGAAAAGAACAACATCGAATAAAGATGGTGTTCACTGGGTTATTAAACCTGGCGATGGTTTGTTAAGATATGGGAGTTTTTTGCGGATAAATATTGGTACGGGGAAAACCCAGGCAATTAGCACCGGTAGTATGGAAATGGTTTTTTGTGTGATTGCCGGGCCTTGTAAGATTGAAGTTAATGATAAAGCTTTCGATTGCAAAAAACTTGATTCGGTTTATGCTCCGTTTAATTCAGAAGTGACTATTCAGGCGTTTGATGAGCCTGTGATTTTATATGTTCCTGCTGCCCAAAGCGATAAGGAAATTGCTCCTTATAAAACAGTATTTGATATGAGCATACCGATTGGAGATAGAAAACAGGTTCATGGCGAAGGTGTAGGTAGAAGAGATGTTTTTATGACGATTGCTCCGCAAGACCCGGCGTGTAGAATTATCGCTGGTTATACATGGGGACAAGAAGGTATGTGGACATCCTGGCCTCCTCATCAGCACGAAGAACATCTTGAAGAAGTTTACGTTTACTTTGATATGCCTAAGGACCAGTTCGGCCTTAATCTTGTCTTCAACGACGATCTCAGTGATTTTTACGCTCACAAAGTTGAATCCGGCGACCTGATTGCGATGCCAAACGGATACCATCCTACAGTAGCAACTCCGGGTGTTAAAAATACTTACCTATGGGCACTTTTTGCTCATGATCCAGCCAAAGACAGAAGATATGATCTTGCACAAATGCATCCGAATATAGGATAGCTAAAGATACCTGTTTTTTTTAACAGCTGACAAAAATATTTGCCTTGTGGTATATTTTTGAGTTTAATCGCTTATATTCATTCTTGCAAAATGAGACTGTTTCGCTTACTATCACGCCTTAAGATGGTTTTTAAACTATGGATGGTTTTTTTTAAAAGGATTGGCCAATGCCTCAGTTGCAAAAAGGCAAAGCTGCAATTTGCATAGTAAATTATAAGACGCTGGATTTTACGAGACTTTGCCTGAGGAGTATTCGTAAATTCACAACCTATCCATATGAAGTTATCGTAGTTGATAATGACTCCAGGGATGAATCTTTAGAGTATCTAAAAAGCCTAAGCTGGATAAAGCTGCTGGAAAGAAAAAACACTAACGACCCCATCGGCGGATATGCTCATTCGTATGCCCT
>CAYZEH010000016.1:14215-24970 GCA_964477135.1 uncultured Pirellulales bacterium
TGGAAAGAAAAAACACTAACGACCCCATCGGCGGATATGCTCATTCGTATGCCCTCAACCTGGCTTTTGAAAATTGCAGTACTGAATATTTCGTATCAATGCATAGTGATACCTTTATAAAAAAACAAGGCTGGCTAACCAAAATGGTCAGCTACATTGATAACGACCCGAATGTATTTTCTGTAGGTACGGGTAAGATCGAGTTGACCCCTCTCTGGCGTGAAATTCTGAAAAAATCACTTGATCTTAAAACTTTCAAAAGAAAGCTGCTGAGAATTCCCGACCCGATAGGGAAATACCGCTACTATAACAGGACTATTTGCTGTCTGTACCGTACAGCTATTATAAGAAAAGAAAATCTTGATTTCACAGCTGGGAGAGAAATTGGTCTTACTGCCGGCAAAAAGTTACATTTCGACTTGGCTGACAATGGTTATAGTTTTGTGAAACTACCGCCTAAAAAGCTCGGCGAATATGTTATACACCTTGCTCATGCTACCCAGGCGATAAACCCCAGTGAATTTACACTCAGAAAAAAAACTGTCAATAAATGTGATCGGCTTATCAAAAAAATCATGTCAGACGGCGTAATAAAAAGTATATTAGAGGATAATTCGCTGGATAAATGAGGAAACATGAAAAAACTACTCATAATAAACAATAATCCCAAAAGAGCCAGCTTCAGGCAAAGGATAAGTATTTACCTTGATAAATTGAATGAAGCTGGAATTGCTTGTGATGTTTGTGAGTTGACATCAAACGAGTCAAGTCGAATAAAGCTGTTTAAAAAGGCAGCAGATTATGATGCTGTTTTTCTCCAAAAAAAAAGCCTTAATATCCTTGATTCATTAATATTACGTCATTACAGCAGAAAGATAATTTATGATTTTGATGATGCAATAATGTATAGTGCTTCTAAGCCAAAGTATAAAAGTTTTTCACATTTTATGCCTTTCAGACACACAGCAAAAATGGCAGACTGTATATTAGCGGGAAACGCTTATCTTGCTGAGCACGCAGGCAGATTTAATAAAAATGTTTATGTATTGCCTACTGCTTTAAATATCAAAGAATATGATTTGGGAAAAACTATCACAGATAATAAGATCAGGCTTGTCTGGATCGGAAGTAAAGCTACATTAAAATACCTTGTAGAGTTGAAGGATGTTTTTGAGCAGATAGGCAAATGTTATAAAAATGTAGTCCTGAGAATAATTGCTGATGATTTCTTTGAATTAGAGAATATGGAAGTTGAGAAATGCCCCTGGTCATTGGAAACTCAAGGCCAGGATTTAGTTAATAGTGACATTGGTATTGCTCCTCTTGTTGATAACAGATTTAGCCGTGGTAAGTGTGGTTTCAAAATTTTGCAATATCAAGCAGCTTCTTTGCCTGTGATAGCTTCACCAGTTGGGGTTAATCGAGATTTTGTCACCGATTTAATGACTGGCTTTTGCTCCAGGAACCGGAATCAATGGTTCGAAAACATTGCCAGATTAGTTGACGATACTGCTCTGAGAAAAAAAATGGGACTGGCTGGTAAACAGTCTGTAAAAGATTATGATATTGAAATTATTGGCGACAAACTCTGTTCATTGATTTGTCGGCGGCTTGGCATAAAAACCATATCTTCAGTCAAAAGAGAGCAAGTCGAAGTCAGCATCTGTATCCCAACTTATAACCGCAAAGAGTTTTTAAAAGAGACGCTTGATAGCATCGCTCAGCAAAGTTTTAAAAATTATGAAATTGTCATAGTCGATGACGGTTCAACTGACGGCACAAAGGAAATGATAGATTCTTTAGGTATGCCGATAAATTATTATTGGCAGGAAAATGCCGGTGATGCTACTGCAAGAAATAAACTTATAGACTTAGCTAAGGGCCAATACCTTGCCTTCATTGATTCTGATGATCTGTTCTTGCCTGATTCAATAGAAAATATGATAAATGTAATCAAAGCCAATGATGCAGATGTAATTGCCTATGGTTCGTATTATAGAATCAACGCTGATGGCAACATTTACGGCAAAAGCAAAAGAATACTCCATAGCGGCTTTATTACAAAATATCTTTTTGAAACGATTATGGTGCATTCTTGCGGTGTGATGATACCAGCAAAGCTATTGTTGAATAAAAAGTTTAATACATCCATGAGAGTATGCTCTGACTATGATCGCTGGCTTGATCTCTCAACTAAATATCCTTTTATTGCAACAGCCAGGCCCACATTCAAAAGACGCCGTCATTCTACGAACCTGTCAAAAACAACATACGCCAATAGTCTTACCCAGTACCAGGTACTCAAAAAGTTTTATTATGAAAAAGGCGGCAAAGAGTTTATCCCTGATAAAGTTGCCCGAAAGGTATTGAGCAAAGAACTCCGCAGACTTGGTCGATTGGCGATATTGGAAGACAGACCCAGACATGGATGCAAATTACTGAAAAAATCCTTCTATATCTATTGCAATCCCAAATCCCTGCTTTACTGGGTGATAGCTTTTTTGGCCGGCTCTTCAGGATTAGCAAAAATGTGTTTTAAAAAACATTCTCCATTTTAATCGTAGCATTCTTGTCGGAGAATAAAATCTCTTACTTGTTGCTCAAAAGCAATTGTTAGAGTTACTCATGTTGGTAAGGAAAATTGAATGAAAACTACATTATTGGTTATAGCTGCGGGGATGGGCAGAAGGTATGGGGGATTGAAGCAGATCGCCCCGGTTGGGCCCAGCGGTGAGTGGATAGTAGATTATTCGATGTATGATGCGATACGGGCTGGTTTTGATAAACTGGTTTTTGTTATCAGACGTGATTTTGAACAAGCATTTAAAGAAAAGATCGGCAGCAGGTTCGACGGTATTATTGAAGTTGATTATGTTTATCAGCAGCTTGACAGTTGTGTCGGGGGGTATGATTTTAAGGACAGGCAAAAACCATGGGGTACTGGCCATGCTGTATTGGTTGCAAAAGATGTGATTGATGGGCCTTTTGCTGTGATAAATGCTGATGATTATTACGGCAGCGAGTCTATGAAAATTGTGATTGAATATCTGAAGGGTGGTGATGTTTCAAACAACAATTTTGCGATGGTTGGTTATGTTTTGAGAAACACACTTTCTGATTATGGCAGTGTTTGCAGGGGTATTTGTCGGCTTGATGGTGACAATATACTGAGAGGTGTTGTTGAAAGAGTGGGTATTGAAAAGACGACAGAGGGTGCGATGTTTACTGATGGAGATGGAAAAGAACAATTGCTTAATGGTGATGAGATAGCGTCGATGAATTTTTGGGGATTTGGAGCTGGGGTTTTTGATTATCTTCAGGAGCAGTTTGATAAGTTTCTACTTGACAGGGGTGGGGATTTGAAAAGCGAGTTTTATCTGCCTGAGGCTGTTGATGTTATGATTCGCAAAGCTCAGGCGACGGTTAAGGTTTTGCCTACCTCGGATAAATGGTTTGGGGTGACATACCGGCAAGATAAACAGATAGCTCAAGCGAAGATTGCTGAGCTCGTGCAGCAGGGTTTGTATCCTGAGAGGTTGTGGAAAACGTTATGATAGATAATATCAAAGCAGTATTTGAAAAATTTCAAACGCAGTCAGAGTTTGTTGATGCTGAGCCTTACGGCAGCGGTCATATTAATGATACTTTTGCTGTCAGGTGCAAAGGCAAGGCAGATAGATTCAGTTATATTTTGCAGAGGATAAATAATAATATTTTCATAGAACCTGAAAAGCTTATGGATAATATTGTCCGTGTCACTGAGCATATCAGAAAGAAGCTTGAGCTGCAAAACGCTGAGGAAATTGATAGGAAAGTTTTAACTGTTATCCGTTCGATAAATTCTCTGCCTTATTATATAGATGAGCAGGGGCGGTATTGGCGAATGTATATTTTTATTCAGAACGCCCGGACTTATGATGTCATTGAATCACTGGGTCAGGCGAGAGAGGCTGCGAAAAGTTTCGGCATATTTCAAGGGATGCTTGCTGATTTGCCAGGAGCTGCGTTGTACGAAATTTTGCCGGGGTTTCATGATGGGCAAAAGAGATTTGCGGCTTTTAAAAAAGCTGTCAAAGATGACGTTTGCAGCAGAGTAAAAGCATCTGAGCGAGAGATAGGTTTTGTTAATGAGCATAAATGGATATTTGATAAGGTCTCACAGCTGATCGAAAAAGGGCAAGTACCTGTGCGGATTACGCATAATGATACTAAGATCAATAATGTGATGCTTGATGATGTTACTGGTGAAGGTGTTTGTGTTATTGACCTCGATACGGTTATGCCGGGGCTTAGCCTTTATGATTTTGGTGATATGGTGCGGACTTCGACGATAACCACAGCTGAGGATGAAGTAGATATATCAAAAGTTACTATGGCGATAGATAGGTTTGAAGCTATTGTCAGCGGGTATCTTTCGACAGCAGGGAAGTTCCTTTGCCAGGCAGAGATTGATAATCTTATTCTTGGCGGTAAGATGATAACATTGATAATTGGTGTGCGTTTCTTGACTGATTTTCTGATGGGCGATGCTTATTTTAAGACCAGCAGGGAAAATCATAACCTTGACAGATGTCGAACACAGTTTAAACTGGTTGAATCTATCGAGCAACAGCAAAATGAGATGCAGGCTTTGGTAGAAAAACTGGTAAAATGATTATTTCCAGGAATTTATACCCTTCAGGGTAAGAAATTTCCGCGAAGAAAGCTATAAAGTATTGTTTTAAAAGTTATTTACCCGCGGATAAACGAAAAAGAATTTAATTGGGATTAGTATATATGCGTATTTTAGTGACAGGCGGGGCTGGGTTTATAGGCAGCCATATAGTTGAACATTTTGCGGGCAAGGCAGAAATAAAAGTTCTTGATAATCTTCGCAGCGGCTATAAGGAGAATCTTGCTGGTTTTGATGTCGATTTTATAAAGGGTTCGATTACAGATACTAAGACAGTTAAAAAGGCTGTCAAAGGTGTTGATTATGTTTTTCATCTTGCAGCGATGATAAGTGTTCCCGAATCGATGGATTTGCCGGCAGAGTGTGTAGAGATCAATACTATCGGGTTGCTGAATGTTCTGCGTGCAAGTGCCGATGCCGATGTTAAGAAGCTTGGTTTCAGCAGTTCGGCTGCTATATATGGTGACAACCCTCAAATGCCTAAGATTGAGACAATGGTGCCTGAGCCAAAGAGCCCTTATGCGGTCACTAAGCTTGACGGCGAGTATTACTGCAAGATGTTTAACGATGAGGGTTGGCTTAATACTGCTTGTATGCGGTATTTTAATGTCTTTGGGCCAAGGCAGGATCCGGGCAGTCAATATGCAGCGGCAGTTCCGATCTTTATATATAAAGCTCTTCGCAATGAGCCTGTTACAATTTTTGGTGATGGCCAGCAGACAAGAGATTTTATTTTTGTTAAGGATATTGCAGTGGCGAATGCTTATCTGGTGGCGAACGATAGGCTTAGCGGTGTTTACAATGTCGGCTATGGCAAAACTATAACGATAACAGAATTGGCTGAGCGTATTATTAGATTGGCTGGTTCGAAATCCCAGATTAATTATGCTCCGGTTCGCGCAGGTGATGTGAAACATTCATGGGCAAAAGTAGATAAGCTTTTTGAAGCAGGTTTTAAGACTCAAGCTGATTTTGATAGCGGGCTTCAAAAGACTATTGAGTTTTTTAAGAATAAACTACAACAAGGCTAAGTAAGATCTTTTAGTCGGTTTTTAAAAAAGTGATGTATTAAAGAAAGTATTGCAGCACTTGCTATTACTGCAATGGTTATATTCAGCGACAAACCCTGAATGGCTACACCAAGAGCAGTTCCAGCGGCAGGAGGGTGTTCGGTGTTAATCACGACCATTATGAATATCGATAGCCCTACTGCAAGAGCACATACCATTGAAGAGGCGATTGTGTGATGCAGAAAAGCCGGATGCGGTATCATGGCACATAAAGCACCACAGATAAGCCCGACTATGTGTCCTCCGATGACATGACGAGTTTTTGCGGAGATGTCTTTCGGCATTGCGAAGACGATGAAAGTCGTAGCCCCCAGCGATGCAATTATTACAGCATCATCTCTTATGTTCAGTGATAACAAAATAATAAAAATAACAACAGTTGCAAAGATGCTTTGAAAAACATAATTTTTCCAAAACTTTTTGAATTCTTTGTCTATTTTTATTAACGATCTTTTCATATTTGTCCATTTTTAAAAGACCTATATCGTTAATATCGGACAATAGCTGTGAAATACTTTAGAACAAGGTTTTACTTTGTTTGTTTTTGAATGTAACTTAAATTTGTTTTTAGGTTTTATTCTCTCGTCTGCTGTGCGTTATTTGGGGTGTAGTTGAGTTTTGCTTTAAACGTTGCGCCGGTCAAAGGCATATCGATATTTATTTTTTCAGATGATCTGACTGCTGCGATGATTTCTTTTTCACTGATATTGACAGGTTTTTTTATCAGCTCTGCCAAGCCATAAAAGCCGATGAAACTGCCATAAAACGAGGGGTCTTGTTGAGGCAACAGTATAGGTTTTGAACTGTTGCCGTTTTCATCGATGTGGCAGATATAAAGTTTTGTAAACAATCGTCCTTCAAATCTTTTACTGCTGAATACCAACCAGCGATTGTTGCTTGACCAGCAGTGCCATGATTCAGGCCAATCGCTGTTGCAGGTTAGTCTGCTGTATTTTAGTTTTCCGGTTTGATTGAATTGGTCGAGGTTTGCTATGTAAAGGTCGCTGTCTTTGAGATACAGGCTGAAGCTGCTGTAATCACACATACAGAAGATGATGAATTTTCCGTCTGGTGAAATCCTGGGCAGGAGTATACTTTTGTCGGTCTCAGTTGAAGAAAGCACTATTTCTGTTTGTCCCCATGTGTCGGTTTTTATGTCATAGCTGATTCGCATTAGGTCGTAGCGGATTTTTTTGTGGTTTTTTTTAAGCCAATCGAATCGCTGCTGGTCATTGCCTTTGAGGTCTGTTGTTGCGCAGCAGTAGTAGAGGTATTTGCCATCAGCTGAGAAGCTTGGAAATGTTTCGAGTTTTTCTTTACTGCTGAATTGCGAACTGGTTTTAACCTTTTGTGATTTTAGATCATAATACGAAAGAGCAGAGTCAAGGTCGACGACATCGCGTACCTCGTTTCTTTTTGAATGAAAAAACTGAAAAACCTTATTTATTGAATATGTTATCATTTGACCGGTTGGGTGCCAGGTTGGATAGCCGAATTTTGTTCCTATTTTTTTAATCTTTCCGTCAATTGTGATTAGTTCATCGAAACCGAATTTACTATCACGAAATGCGATTACCATTTTATCAGGGCTGTTGTTGCAGAAGCAGTGGCAATTTACACAGCCGCCGCTGGACGTATCGAAAGGCCTGCGGAAACCTTTGCCCCTGACTATCGGTTTTTCGGAAAAGTTTGTCAGGTCTCGCTGGTATATCCCAATGGCCTGATGTTTTGTGTACAGTGCCTCCATTTTCCTATAGACCACATAACGGTCAATTTCTTCTTCAGCGACAGTGTTTTCGATGGTTTTGAATTTAGTCCAGGTCTTTTTTGTGTTTTCTTTTGTGTAGATATCGAAATATATTTTTTTGCCTTTATTATTATTTAGTAGCCTGGTCCATTTTTTCTGGGGTATCTTTATCTTTGGAGAGTTTGAAGTTATGGCTATCTTATTTTGGTTTTTCTCGGCGTATATCTCAACGTGATATTTTTTTGCAGGCTCATCTATTATAAAATTCAGAGGCGCTATGTTTGGGGGTATGACGGTATTGCTGTTGTCAGGGTTAATATTGGCGTTTCGTTCGACATGGGCAAAATCACAGGGGTGGATTATTACAGGCTTAAAATGTAAGTATGCCAAATAGCTGACAATAACTATGGAGATGGTCAGTCTTAAAATAAGCTTAATATTTTTCTTCATTTTTCAGGCCTGAGAAAATGGTAATAGTAGTAATATGTATTTTTGAAATCATTGCCTAACGCCTCACTTGCCTGCTGGGTTGTCATGTTTGAGGTTGCGGATGCTTTTTGTGAGAATCGCTGGAAAGTTTTTAATGATTCGGCACTGATTTTTCTTGTTGCAAGATTGGCTTTCTGGCCGGTCATTTGCGTGTAAAACAGAATCGCCTGCTCATAAATTTTAGGAATATATCCTTTGGGATAATCAAGCTTATCAAGATATTTGATGCTGTTGGCGACGGGTGTGTGTTGGCCTGTCAGAAGGCAAAAAGCCATCATATATTCAAATGCCATTTTGTTTTCAGGATTGGCTACGAACAATTCCTGTGGTGCATACCTGTTTGTCATATCCTGATCTTTGCCTGCCCATAGGTTTCGTTTTTCCATTATGTTTTTGTCCAGCTTGAAAAGCTGTGGGCTGTTTAGCTTGTCCAAATATTTTTCAGCCCATTTTCGATAGAGCGGGTCTTTGCTCAATGCGTTTAGATACACCCTGGCAGTGCTGTATTGTTGTTTTATGATGTTTATCAGTGCCAATTGTTTTAGACCATGCGGGTAATAGCCGAGCAGTTCTAATGCCTCGCTCGTGTAATGTTCTGCCTGGTTTATATCTGCCAGTTCATAATAAATATTACCGAGCTTAGGGTAGACCAGCCATAGTATCCCGCCTGTGAAGCCTTCTTTGTTGTTGAGCAGTAAAGACTCATAGCGTTGTGGGTAATCGAACATGTTGCTTGTCAGTTGGTCTTTGTGATATAGAGCCCGGTTGACATCGTGACATATTAATATATCGTAATTTTTTTCAGACAGCGTCTCGATCTGGGCAAGCAGTTTATTCCAGTTTTGATGATAAGAGTAATAATCTACGAGTTTTTTATTTCTTGCGGTGTAATCAGCAGAGGCAAAGACTGCTGCGATAACTAATATTGTCGGCAGAGCGGCGGTGAATATTTTTTTGAATTTTGAGATGCTGGTTTTTATTGGCTTTATGATTTTGCATAAGATTATCAGTATCGGCCAATAAGCAATAGATGTATTCGTGATTATGTTGCAGGCAAAGCCTTGACCGGGATGAAAGATCAGGACTCTCTGACACGTTTCGATTATGTCCGTTTTAAATATCAGCAGGTTGCATAGCCATGGTGACAATGCAGCCAGAAGTAATAATATTAATGAGTTGCGAAAGTTTTTTTGGGTAAGCTCTGTTGTAATGCAAAGCAATGCAAAAACTAAAAGGCCTTTGGGGATGGTTATATAAATTAAAATTGTGCTGATAAAAAACAATGTGAGTTTGATTTTTGGTTGAAGTTTTGTTTTATCGTAATAATAAAAAGCAGTTGCAGCCAAAAGGATCGATAGAGGTTCCTCAATCCAGTGATAATACCTTGCGTATTGGATCATCAGCATGGCAGCCGGGATACTGCTGAGCAATTTCAGGTTTTCCCGGCTAAGAGATTTGGCGATCTTGCCGGCGATTGTGTATAACGCTATTGCTAAGGCGGTTATGATTATTGCGGCGGCGAAGTTAAAGTGAAAGAAAATATATGACAGCACAGATGCCGGCCAATCGATGCATAAGCCGGGGTAAAATGGCGTTTGGGCGAATATGTTTTTCCAGGGGGTGTAAATATCCGTGCAAATTACCTGGCCTTGCCCGAAAAAGACTAACGTAGGTTTTATCCATAACCAGCTTATCAGAAAAATAACAGTTATGAGCAGACCTGCTGACAGCCTGTTTAATAGCTCGTTTTGTGTTATCTTGAGTTTGCTTTTGCTCGGCATTTACGGATTATATCATATATCTGTCGGCGTTTAATTGTTTTTTTGGCGGTTGTTAGGCTCAATCTTTGGCGTGATTTGTGCTAAAGATTCACAATTAGACCAGTGCCGGAGCCATTTAAATTTTTATGCGTATTTTTTCTTGCAATTTTGCCGCTTTGGCGGTAGATTACCCGTTCATTTGCCGGGCTTTTCAATGTGGGCCTTGGCAAATTTGCGTTTTACAGTTATTGTAACTGTTTACGGGCGATTAGCTCAGTTGGTAGAGCAGCTGACTCTTAATCAGCGGGTCACAGGTTCGAGCCCTGTATCGCCTATTAGAATTTGAACCTGTGTCAGTTGATGACATAGGCTCTTTTTTCTTGGCGTTTATCCATTATACCGCACCTCCGCAAATATGATCGTCAACATACCTGCTCAATTTGGCTTCAAAGAAATTCCAGCTTTGACTTTGGTTTTCAGACTGTGAAAGTATCGCAAGAAGTAGCGAACCGATCTCAAGTTTTGCTATTGACGCAGTGGTGATGTCTTGATATACTTCACTTAGTTGGGTGTTTTGGGCTGTTTCCTTTGCAGAGGTTGCAGCCTCTTTTTTTTCCCTTAGCATATTTTTACCTCCTTCGTTTTGCAAAGCCTCGAAAGTCTTCCTGTCAGGTGCTCCGGCAGCAAGCCAGTCAGAAATTATACCCTCAGCCCAGCGAATCGAACCTCCGATACGTATTGGCTTCGGTATTCTACCGCAGGCATTGAGCCGGAAGATTTGCCTTTTAGATAGCGACAATCTCTGCCCGAAAGTTTTTGCATCCAGTAATTGAGAGTTTTGATTTGTGTTTTCTTTTTCCATGATTTCAGTCTCCAATAAGAGTTAATAAAATGTAGTTCAATGACTATGGAGACAGTATAAGATAGTTACTGAAAACTGGTTGCAAATGGAGAATTGGTGGACAAAGATTTCTTACAAAAAGTTATCGCAGGGTGGTTTTTAGTGAAAGAAGTGAT
>CAYZEH010000017.1:0-24524 GCA_964477135.1 uncultured Pirellulales bacterium
CGGCAGTTGGTTTGCCGCAGGGGCAGGTAATAACTCTTTCTGATGTTAAAGACGTTAATAACAATGATATTTTTGATGCGACAAGGCTTAGCGGCGGCGAATATTATCAGGGCCAACTTGTCAGAATCAATAATGTCAGCTTCGCAGAAGAAAACTGGGGGCCGGGCAATACCGCACTAATAACAGATTCAACAGGCAGAACCTTGCCGATTAGATATGGTTTGGGTTTCGGCTTCAACAGGGCCTGCAATCTTGCAGAAGAATTCGACGTAATTGGAATCTTTGACCAGGAAGGTGCCTACAGACTTTGGGTTTGTAATTATGACGGCAACGGATTAGTGCTTACAGATAGAGGTTCAAAGTATAATCTGCCAGGTGAAATTACCGGCGACGGGAAAGTTGATTTCAGAGACATGGCGGAACTTGCAGAGAACTGGTTAAAATGCATTCCAGGTTCGGATGGGTGTAATAACTAAATATTTAATCTTTTAATAAAAATTGTATGGTAAAAAAAGGCTTTAGTTTAGTTGAGCTACTTGTTGTTATTGCGATAATCGCTTTGCTGATGGGAATACTTTGCCCGGCATTGCTAAGGGCACGTCAGCAGGCAAAAATCGTCGTGGTAAACGCTGAACTAAGTCAAATCGCCTTGGCACTGGAAAGCTACAGTTTTGATAACAACGATCTTTTTCCCCCAACAAGGGCAGACTGCAACCCCCAGGCTCGCAAACATGTTTTTGCGTTGCCGAAAGAATTAGTAAAAAGCGGCTACTTGACGATGGGCCAGGAAGGCAATGTCACTTATGCTAAGATTCATGACAGGTACTGGAAAGAGGTAGCATATAAATATATTGCTGTCGGCCCTTTGTATGATTATACCGGAACGCCTTTAAATAATCAGTATTTATATATTCCAAAAACATTTCCAACCAGTGAAAATGGGCCTTTGGTCAAATATAAAAACACTAAAGAGTCACCAATATCATGGGTAATCTTCAGCGTTGGGCCAAAATTTGACAAAAACAGTCTTGAGGAAAGAGGATTCGATCTTAAAGGCGGTTTCCCTGTACTGGATAAGTTTCAATACTCTCAAAAAACAAAGTCTGGCGTAATCACGAGAATACGTCTTAATAAAAGTGGTCACCATATAGGAACATTTGCTAGCAGATGAAACAATTACAATTTGCTAATCTAATAATACTATCTGTTTTTTTAGCTTTTACCGGCTGCGGTAAAATAGATGATAACGAAAACACCGCTGACATCGCTGTTACCAATACTTATATCCAAAGTGCTGTGCAGGATTTCTTAAGCAATGACAAAAGTGTTTTCTGTTTAACTTCACCTGGGATGTGTCCGGGGCATTTCGATGTTTCGCCAGGACAGCTCACAAAACTTTGTAAATGTAAGATGCTTTTATATTTTGACTGGCAAGAGGCAATAGAAAAATCAATGGTCAGGGTTAAGCGGCAAGGCGTGAAGTTTTATGCGGTATCAGCTTTGCCGGGGATGTGTCTGCCGAGCAGTTATTTGCAGACATGCAGAGATACATTTAAAGCTTTATTAAAAGCTTACCCAGCAGAAAAAGATAACCTGACTAAAAAGATGGTGGAAATAGAGCAAAGGCTTACTATATTGGAAAAGCAAATCGGTGAAAAAATAACTCAGGCTAAGCTGAAAGGCGAAAAAGTAGTATGCTCGCGTCATCAGGAGCTATTTGCAAAATCCCTTGGGTTTGATGTTGTTGCAACTTTTGCCGGGGTTGATACTGAGTCAATAAGTAATATACAGCAAAGTATTGATAAGGCTAAAGGCCAGACGATAAGATTTGTTATCGCTAATAAGCAGGAAGGTACCGCTTTGGCAAAAGCATTGGCTGACAGGCTTGGTGCAAAGGTCATAGTATTCAGCAATTTTCCTGAGACAAATTTTGATGAGCTTATCAGTACTAATTTAAACCAGTTGCTGGAGGCCACTGAATGAAAGCTGTGGCTTTGAAAATATCGCAGGTGCAAGTTGCCGCCGGTGGGAGAAAGATACTTGATGTTGGAGAACTTGACATCGGCTCTGGAGAATTTATCGCGATAACAGGGACAAACGGTGCGGGCAAGAGTACGCTTATGAAAGTTTGCTGCGGGCTGATAAAACCGAATCAAGGCTCGATGCTATTTAACGATATTGATATATACAAAGCAACAGGCTGGAGGCAGAGTAATCTTCGAAAACATATAGGCTATATTCCACAGTCCGCAGAATATAATGCGGAGTTGCCTTTTACTGTTAGCGAAGTAGTTGCGATGGGACTGACCGCTTCAAAACCTTTGTTGCGACGGCTAAACAGCAATGACCGTGAAACCATTGACTACTGGATTGGTCAGGTTGGACTTTCCGGTAGGAAGAAACAAACTTTCAGGTCACTTTCCGGAGGCCAGCAGCAGAAAGTTCTTATCGCAAGGGCTATGGCAACAGAGCCTGGTGTTTTAATGTTCGATGAGCCTTGCAGTAATCTGGATTTTAACTGGAAATACCAGATAACAGAAATGATCGACAGGCTTTACCAAACCAACAAGATAACGGTTTTGATGGTTTGCCATGAGATCAACCTTTTGCCTCAAAGCTGCAATAGGGTCATACTTCTGCATGATGGTAAGGTTGTTGCCGACGGCGATAAAGAAAAAGTGATTAATTCGCAGGCTATCAGGGATGCGTATCAATGCGAAATGGAAACAGTAAAAATCGGCGGCAGAGATTATATTATTAATAAAGGTATTTAACTAAGCAATGGATCCTTTTTTTTATTTAGTAATATATGCGGGCGCAATCGCAGGAGCCAGTTGTGGACTGCTTGGGGTTTATATCGTTGGTATGCGTATGCCTTTTATAGGAACGTGTATCTCACATGCCGCGATGGCGGGTACCATCTGGGCTTCGGTTTTGGGAATTAACCCGACAGCTGGAGCTTTGGTAGCTTCGGTAGCAACAGCAATATCTTTAACCGCTATCAAACCCGGCAAAACAAAACTGGATACTAACGTTGGGCTGGCAATATTGTTTTCGTTGATGCTCGGGCTTACATTTTTAGGAATGGGGCTTATTACCGGAAGCAGAAGTGAAGTTTTGTCACTGCTTTGGGGCAGTATTTTATATGTGCAAAAAGAAAAAGCGATAGTAATAACAATTTTTGCTTTGATACTTGCGGTTTTTGTATGGCTTTTTAATAAAGAAATGAAAGTTTTACTTTTCAGCAGGTCGATGGCGCAGGCTACCGGGGTACATAGCGGGTTTGTGTATTGTTCGTTCCTTGGTCTTTGCGGAATTATCTTAGCAGTCAATCTGCCATTGATCGGCGGGTTGATGATATTCAGTCTGATAACCAATCCAGCTGCCTCTGCCTACCAATTGTGCAGGGGACATCGATGGGTAGTGATAATGTCAATTGCTTTAGGAGTAGCGACAACAATGATCGGCTTTGGGATATCATATTTCTTCGACCTGCCTACCGGTGCATGCATCGTTATCGTCAGCACACTGATCTTCGGAGTCTCGATCGGCTACCGAAAACTTATCAACAGCCGGGATTGAGTTTATTTTCCCGATTCTAAAGGCGGTCTCGGCGGACCGTCGTATGGCTTTGCGCCACCAGCGGTTACTGTTTCGGTTTTTAGCAATTTTGTGTCGTCTGTTTTAGGTTCGGTTATGAAGCCGAAATATCTTCCCATCCAGTAGGACTCTAACCAACATGCAGGTTCGGTTACAGCTTTGCCGTTGCCGCCATCAAGTTTCAGCATATTGCCGGACCAGCGGATCGGACCTATCTCACGAGGTGACATCCCTTTTATACCACCCGAATACGGCACATAATCCTTCTGAGGGTACAAGTCTGTGCGAATGGAATTTTTGAATTGGTAATCGATTAAATCCAAAGGCCATTGACGAAGATGCTCGACTGCTTTGTCAGCCTCGCAATCGTTGCCGGTCAGTACGCCGTAGATGAAATTGAACCAGGGAATGTGTTCGATTCTTTCGATTTCAAAGCTTCTTTCGAGACTCCTGAAATAAAGGCTTCTCAGTACGGGGTCTGTCTCGTATTTTAATAATGGGTAGTAAACAAAAAATGCCAGACGGTCATCGCTGTGGAAAATATAATCAGGCGGAGATGTGTGCTTCTGACGCAAAACATTATTGAGGTAATCATCTTTGATTAGCTGCTGATAGGCTTTTTGGTATTTTTCATTTTTAGTGAGCTTATATGTTGTTTTCATATAGCTTAGTGCAGACATACCATTGAGGCCCCTTGCCATGAAACCTTCGACAGTTTTGAAATATTTTTTATCCCAGCGTCCCCAGCGTGTCGGTTTACCATCGACATCTCTAAGCACCCAACCATTATCAATTATATGATCGCTCATTTTTTCTACATGTTCGATAGCCAGTGCTTTTTCTTTTTCATCAGCGACAAGGTCGTAAAAAATTGAAGCGGCATAATAGTGTGCATCGGATTCATCACTGCTGGTGTCAGCTTTCCACTGCCATTTACCATCTGCTGTGTTGTGCCATTCCGCTGCATATCCGCCTGAGCCGCCTTTTGCTTTGTGTCCTGTTTCACCATTGGCCCAGATCGCCCTTGCGGGGAATCCTTCGATGGGGCATATCTCCTCGCACCATTTCAGGCTTTTGAAACTGTTTACTGCCTCTGCGCGGGCTCTCTCGTCGCCGGTGACTGCGTATTTAAAACACATTGCGCTCATATAATGGCTGCTTCGTCCGCCATCATTGTCACTGACTTCTTTGACCCATTGGTTTAGTTTATCGTCCCATTCGAGCTTATGCACAAAACCAAGCCTTTTGTGTCCCCAGACGTCGAGATATTTTTCATAGTAATCAGCTTTTTTGCGGAGTGTATAAGGCTGGTATTTAATAATTCCAAGTCCTTTGTTGGTTGCGATATAAACAGCTTTGTCACCTACCGCTATATCATTTACATTGTTATCCAACAACCAACGGTTCGCAGCGAAATATTGATAGTCGCCATCGACATAACGAATCGCTCCTCCGGTGGTTCCTATCCACAAGTCTTTTTCGAAACCATCTGCCAGGCAGGTAACATCTTCATAACACAAGCCCTCTCTGCCAGTGATCGTCACCATAGACATGCCTCTAAGCAGAGCTAATCCTTTGCCGGTAGCGACATATAATCTGCCTTGCTGTCTGTGAATATCGCGGATATCGCTGAATGGCAATCGCCCCCAGTCAATAACGTTTACACCGTCATAACTATTACAATCGAACAATGCGAGTTTGGTTTTTGAGGCGACATACAAGGTTTCGCTATATGAATCGATATTGAGAATATCTTCTCCCGGGCCTTTGCTTTTTTCTATTTCGATGAGCTTATCATCTTCGATATGGTATAAGCATCTTTTGGATGCGACAGTGACGTTGCCGAGATGGAGACAGAGATCGCTGAAATCTCCGTCGGCGATTTTTCCCCACTGACCATCAAATTTATATAAGCTGTCTGAACTTATCAGCCAGAGAGCATTTTTCAATGTTTTTATAAGGCGGATATTTTTTGCAGGATATGGTGCGTTTATTAATTTTTCACCATCAATTGTTTTGAGAGATATTTTTGTGGCAGCGTAAAGCTGTCCTTTATAAAACGCGACTGATATAATGGGCTTCGCAGAGGCAATCTTCATAGAGATTTCCTGCAGGTATGGAACATCTTCGATGGTTTCAGCTGACAGCTGTACGCAGCACAGAGTTAGAAAGACGGTTGACAATATTATAATTGTTCTTTTTGTCATTTTGGTCACCCCTTATATTTATTTTCGATACCTGATCGTTCAAGTTAGATGATAGCAAATTAAAATACTTGTAGCAATTGATGATTTTGGAGGTTGATTAAAAAAAATAAAAGACTATAATGCGGGTTCTGATAATGTTTATGAGAGGAATTTTAATGCTCGCTAAATTGCATAGTGTCACGCTTGATGGTATAGAGGCGATAATTTGTGAGGTTGAGGTTGATGTTGGTCGAGGTGGGTTCGACAAATCTATTATTGTCGGCTTGCCGGATACCGCGGTCAAGGAATCGATCGAACGGGTCAGGAGTGCTGTTCTTAATTCGGGATATACATATCCTAAGAAGCAGTCGCTGGTCAATCTTGCACCGGCAGATGTTAAGAAGGCCGGCCCTGCGTTTGATCTGCCTATTGCTTTAGGAATGCTTGCCGGTCAGAATGTTTTTTCTAATCCGGCCTTGAAGGAATATGTTATCGTTGGTGAGCTGGCTTTGGATGGCAGGGTTCGGACAGTTAACGGTATTTTGAGCATGGCAATAGCAGCAGCGAAGCATGGGTTTAAAAAGATAATCGTGCCTTTGGAAAACGCCCGGGAAGCAGCTGTCGTGGAGGATATCGAAGTTTTCGGCGTAGGCAGTTTGACACAAGTTGTAGCAATGTTTCAGGGCAGCCTTGAGCTGGATCCTACGGTTGTTGATATTGAGAAACTTTTCAATATCGCATCTAATTATGATGTTGATTTTGCTGATGTCAAGGGACAAGAATCTGTAAAACGCGCATTGACGATTGCAGCAGCGGGTGGGCATAATATAATAATGATCGGCCCTCCCGGAGCGGGTAAGACTATGCTCTCGCAGAGACTTGCTACTATATTGCCGCCTTTGTCACTGGCGGAATCTCTGGAAACAACGAGAATATATTCATCGGTGGGCCTTTTGGACAAAGAGGAAGCACTGCTTGCGAGAAGACCTGTGCGGATGCCGCATCATTCTTCAAGCGGCCCTGCACTGGTGGGCGGCGGGACGATACCCAGGCCCGGTGAGTTATCACTGGCGCATTACGGAATATTGTTTTTGGATGAGTTTGCTGAGTTTCCCAGGCATGTGCTTGAGTTGATACGTCAGCCTTTAGAGGATAATTATGTTAATATCTCGCGTGCAAAGGGAACGACCAGATTTCCCGCGAATTTTATGCTGGTGGCGGCAATGAATCCCTGTCCTTGCGGCTACTATGGCAGCAATGTCAGGGCGTGTAAGTGCAGCCCGAACCAGATTGAAAAGTACATGTCGAAAATATCCGGGCCTTTGATGGACAGGATCGATATTCATATCGAAGTGCCTGCGGTGTCATTCGTCAAACTTCGCTCGAAAACAGAACAGGTCAATTCAGCTGCGATAAGAAAACAAGTTCAGTCAGCCAGACAGATACAGAACAGGAGACTATCTAACGGCAAGGTTATGACTAATGCTGCTATGAGCCATAAAGAGGTGGAAAAATTTTGTCAGCTTGATGAATATGCCGAGCAGATGCTGAAGTCAGCGATGAGCGAGTTCGGTCTAAGCGCAAGAGCTCACGACAAAATATGCAAAGTCGCCAGAACAATAGCAGACCTCGAAAACGACGAAAATATCTCAGCTGAACATATCGCAGAAGCAATAAGTTACCGCAGACTTGATAGAAAGTTTTGATTTTTAAGTATTTGTTTTTTTGTTATTAGGAAATATTAATGCGAGCGTTAATTGCGATGACAGCGGCTTTGGCTGTGCTGGTTGTATTACTGCAAAAGAAGGTTAAAGTCGGCAAGGCAATGATGACAGCGGCTGTTGTGCTGACGGCGATATTAGGTGTTGGGCCTATATCTATTTGGAACGGGCTTGTAATAGAATGGCATGAAAAACATTTTACCGAAACAACGGGGTATTTGTTTGTTTCTTTGACTGCGCTGCTTCTTTTTGTCAATGTCATCGGCGCAATAATGGTAGAGACTGGGATATCAAAAAGACTTACACCTGCGATACACGGCCTATTTCGAAGCAGACGGATATCACTTGCCGCGATACCATTAATGATGGGTATGCTGCCAACACCTGGGGGGATAATGCTGTCGGCTCCGATGGTAAAAGATATGGGCGAGAGTATGAAGGTTAGCGCCGGCAGAATAGCTGCGATTAATTTTTATTTTCGTCATCAGTTCGAGCCCGTCTGGCCTTTGTTTCCAGCTTTGCCGTTAGCGCAGGCGATACTTGCTGTGCCTGTGATAAAAATCATTTGTTATAACAGCAGTTTGATCATTGCAAGTATATTGAGCGGCATTGTTTTTCTGCTGTTTTTCGGAATACCGAAGAGCAAGACGAAAGCTAAGCACAAACACCTATTGCATAACCTTAAAGATTTTATACACGGGTTTTGGCCTATCGCCCTTTCAATAATTTTATACGCAGGGTGGAACATTCCGCCCGCAGCTGGTGTACTGGTTGGGATAATCGGGCTTTTGATATTACATAAATTGCCTTTCGAGCGTTGGAGGAAGGTATTTTCAGCTGCTAAGGAGCCAGATCTGGTTTTGTTGATATTAGCTGCGATGGTCTTTAAATTATGCCTGAATATTTCCGGTGCAATCCCTGAAATGGTCGATTTGATGAGCAAAGCTCAAATCCCGCCTTTCGTTATTTTGTTTGCGCTGCCTTTCTTTGTTGCATTTTTAACGGGTATAACAAGTGCTACGGTAGCTATTACATTTCCGTTTTTGATTAGCTATATCGGCACATCTGACCAGGCCAATATCGCACTGGCAACGCTGGCATTTTCGGGGGCTTTTTGCGGCCTGATGGTAACACCTGTGCATCTTTGCCTCGCATTATCAGCGGGGTATTTTAAGGTTTCTATCATTGATATAGTTGCCAAGATTATCTGGCCAGTGATTACAATCGCAGTTACAGGCTTTACGGTAGCCTTTTTGCTGGGCTAAGCTTACTTTTTACTTCCTTCGTAGATATTATATTTAAGCAGTCTGCATTCTATTGTGCCATTGAAGAAAGGTGTTTTTTTGCTGGTGCGAAGCCCAACCTTTTTCGCAAGATTCATATTACCCGTGAATATATGACCAGCATAACCGGCGCATTTTTGCTTGAAAAAATCACCTATTCTTTTATAAGTTTCTTCAAGTTCTGTTGTATCGCCAAGCCTCATGCCGTATTCAGGGTTAAGCAATATTATTCCGGGAGCCGGGGGGATTTTAGTTTCAGCAAAATCGCAAACAGCAAATTCGATAAGATGGTCTACACCGGCGGTTTTTGCATTTTGTTTAGCCGCAAAAATTGCCTGTCCATCAATGTCGGTAGCGATTATTGGAAAAGCCAATGTTTTCTTCGCAGCTTTGAGGGCCTTTTTACGCATCTTCTGCCAGAGAGCGTTGTCGAAGTCTTTCAGATGTGCAAAGCCGTAATTGCTCCTTAAGAGTCCAGCCGATTTATTTATCGATATCAATGCTGCTTCAATTGCCAATGTGCCGCTGCCGCACATCGGACAAACCAGAGGCATCGAACCGTCGTAACCTGCTGTTAGCAATACACCTGCTGCGAGGGTTTCCTGCATAGGTGCGGCGTGGGGCATCTTTCTGTAACCCCGATCGGCGAGTTTGTTGCCGGAGGTATTAATATAAATCCAGCAGTTTTTATCTTTCCAGTAAAAGTTCAGCACAACATTATTGCGATCCGAACCCGAATCAGGTCTTTTGCCTTTAACTTTGGCGATGCTGTCTACAATTGCGTCCTTAACTTTCATAGAGGGAAACATTGTATGCTTTATCGATGGATTATCGACCCTCGAGACGACGGTGAAATATTCATCTTCGGAAATCACATCAGCCCAGTTCAGTGATATCAGGTAGCGATACAACTGATCCGGATTTTTGCTTTTAAATTCCTTAAAAAGGTACAGCACATTGAATGCGGTTCTCAAATTGAGGTTAAGTTTCATGCAATCGGCAATAGTGCCTTTGATTTCCAGACCGGCTTTGTGCGGATTGAACGTTTTATAGCCGAGAGCTTCAACCTCGGTTTGCAGGCAATCAACAAGCCCCGGGCTGCATGTAATTAAAATCGTACTTTCTTTGTTAATATTCATATCGTTGTTATACCCTTAAGAGTAGTAAATGTCCGCGAATAAATCCGTAATTTGTTATTTTTAAGTTATTTACCCGCGGATAAACGGGGAAATTCAATTGGGATCAATATATAGTAGCAGATTATCACGGCAACAAAAACAGTAATTGCCGATTTTCAGCTATTGCTAATAACAAAAGCTCTTGCAAAAACAGTTGAGTTAGTTAATGATAATGGGATAATACAATCGAAATATAAAAAATTTTATTTGAAAGGGTTGCGGAAATGAAAATTACAATTGATATTAAGACTCTGATCATGGGAATTATTTTAGGCGCGATAATCGTTATGGTATCTGGCGCCGGTGCCGGAAGCGCTGATACCGACCGGTTTGGAATTGCTCTTCCTAAGGATGGCTATGGTCTGATCCATACTCAGGATGGTGGGTTTTATGTAATCAATCCTAAAAATGCTATGGCAGCAAGGGTGATGTCTTACAACAATCTTTCATCATCTCCAGATAACAGCAGAACGATCAAGGGGTATTTCTTGAGCACTGATACCATGAGCAAGCCTAACACCAAGAGATAATTTTTTATCGGAACAACTAAAGGTGTTTGCAGCTTAGTTACGATATAAGACTGGTTTAATTGCTTTTGGCAGGTTAATGAAGCAATTATAGTTAATTGCTGTCAGAGAATTGTCGATACAGTTTCTGACGTAATTAATAATAAACTCTTTTGTATTAAGGGGATTTTCAGATGGGTATTCAGAACTGGTCAGAAAATATTGTACTTGTAGACCTGCCGCAGGAACCGCAACTTGGTGAAGAATTGAGGGCTGTAACAGAAATCGTCCGCGGAAGAGGCGATTGTGAAGTCGTGCTTGATTTTTCCGAGGTTGATATCATCACTTCTTCGAGTCTTTCAAAGCTTTTGAAACTTAGAAAGCTTTTGGGCGATTGCGGCCAGAAATTGGTCTTGTGTAATGTAGCTGCTGCGACTAAAGGTATCTTTACAGTAACCGGTATAGACAGCATTTTTGATATGGTAGACGATAAGTTCGTAGCTCTTGCAGGACTACAGCTTGTAAAATAATACTTGACTAAGCAGCAATTATAAAGTAGAATTGCGATTATGGTTTTCGAGCCGGCTACGAATACCGCTTATTATAGTGGTCTTCGTAATCTGCTCGTCAGTTTGTTATGATAAGGCAGCAAAAATGGACGAAGAAGTTCTGCATCAGATAGAGCAGATAATCGGTTACAAATTCAAAGATCGCAACCTATTAATCAAAGCTTTTACACATTCCTCGGTTACAGATGAAAGAGTGATGAGTAACGAAAGGCTTGAATTCCTCGGTGATTCAATTTTAGGTCTTGTTATTTGCCTGAATCTTTTCGAACGCTTCCCTAACTATCTTGAGGGTGATTTGACTAAGATCAAAAGCATGCTGGTATCGAGAAGAACCTGCGCAAAAGTGATAAGGGAAAATTCTCTGCATGAGCTTCTTAAAGTCGGCAAAGGTATGGCTACGAGCATGTCACTTTCGGGGTCTCTGGCGGCGGGGCTGCTGGAAGCTTTGATAGCAGCTGTTTTTATTGACTCCAACTTTGATGCCGCACACGATTTCATATTAAGGCTATTCGAACCTATGCTCAAAAAAGTCGATGCTGAGCAATCACAAGGCAATTATAAATCGCTTCTTCAGCAATACAGCCAACATAATTTCGGTGTAACACCGGTCTATGAGCTGGTAGATGAAAAAGGGCCGGATCATAATAAATGCTTTGAGCTTGAGGCAGTTGTTGATGGGAAACATTTTAAAAGTGCCTGGGGAACCAACAAAAAAGATGCTGAGCAAAAAGCAGCTTTAAACGCCCTTGTGGAACTTAGTGTAATCGAATTGCCGCAGGAAACAAAAGAATAATAAAAACTACAAGTCTATTGGGTAACAAGCCAGGTAAATACAAGCAGAACAATTGCGGTTATCAGAATAAAGACAAAGATAGAACTGAAAAGTGAAGCTGATTCCTTGATGAAATTCTTTGTCTCCATGCTCTCAAGTTTGGTAGCTTTATAAACAACAGAGATCGCTGCGATTAAAGGCACTATAAAAAGCAATGCCTGCGCGGTTGTGCCAATGTGCATTGGTGATGTAAAACTTGCGATAAGAGAAGTTGCTATCGATTGCATATCATTTTCCCGATCTTTCTACACCAACATAAGCTAAGTAAACCGCATTTATAATGCACAAAAAATTTAAAAGACCTGCGATACCGGTATATATCTGACCGATCTCTTCGGGCTTGCCGTAAACCTGATACTGACCTGATGCAGTTACACTGCCTATCATCATTACTATCGGCGAAACAACAACCTGGGCGGTATACCATGACAGCTTCGATATTATCCAGGGTTTATCTGCAATTAAAATTTTGTCAACAACTCCAATCGAACCAACGTATAAACCGGCAATAAACAATAAGCTAATTGTAATCAGAATTATCCAGGCGCGTTTTTTTTCTTTAAGCAGAAAGTAGCCGCCGCCTGGAATAAACCAGCTTAACAAACCTACGGAAATTAAAAAAGGCCAGTTTGTATCTCTGGATGATTTAGCCATTAAGATTTTTCTCCCGACTCGGCGATTTCGTTAGGATCTGAAATTTCATCTTCTATTACTCTTCGGTAGTCCATACGTTTGAGTATATTCTCAGGGTTAAGGAATACTGGTGCAAGAGTCTGTGACTCTATGAAATCCTGCATGTACCCCCTGTAAGCCTTGTTTGCTTCAAAAGCTTCATTAACAAGCCTGTTCAGCGTAACACTTTTAACTGCCAAGTATGCCCG
This sequence comes from uncultured Pirellulales bacterium, assembly GCA_964477135.1. Classification (GTDB taxonomy): domain Bacteria; phylum Planctomycetota; class Phycisphaerae; order Sedimentisphaerales; family Anaerobacaceae; genus JAGLTN01. The sequence goes on from CAYZEH010000017.1 coordinate 12,757, forward strand.
ATCAGATTTTAATTCCATAACCGCCGGCATATTCTCAGCTTCATCTTTATCTTTGCCGATTAGTGAGAAGAACATATCTCTCTTTTTGCTGAGTTTTTTGTTCTCTCTGATCACAAATGAAGCTATAGGATCACCTGCTTTTTGAATGCTGTGAACATCCATAATGGTATCGGGCAGTTTTCTAAGGTTATTGCCATGGTTGATATCGAACATATTAGGATCGTCATTTTTCTTGCCGAGAGATTCATTAAAGCTCTTAGAAGCAGCCTCCCAGTCTTCTTTTTTCGCCAAGTCAACAAACTTCTGAGCTTGGGCCTGTGCGGCTTTCATTGCTGCCAATTCCTTGAGGTCAGCAATAACTTCATCTTTTACAACAAACTCTTTCGCTTCTTGCGACTCATCAGAAAAAACTATCGTCTTCTTGCTTACTTTCATATCTAAACTGTCAGGAACAGCAACTTTGCTTGCATCAACAACCCTTGCCAGAACAATGAGTTTTCCGAGTTCGCCCATCTGCTGAGGTACTGATTTTAAAGGCCCAATATTCTGATACATCTTTGGTGCTTCCATGTCAAATGTACTAAGCAAACTCGACTGGAGCTGGTCGATAGCAAATACGACCTGGTTCAGAGCAACAGCACTGTAATTAGAAGTTTGTATAACTAACTGTCCGAGATTTTCATCCTGGCGAATATCGGTGGCAGTAAGCAATCCTGTTTTGCCGGAATAAACTTTTATAGAATATTTTTCAGCTACATCTTTTGCTGCAACAGAATAGTCACCGGTTAATTTCTTAAACTCTTCATCAGTTAACGAAGTCACTTCAACATCAGCATCATCCAGAGCAGTCTCAGTAATGGATTTTGCATCCTGAATAATTATTTCCGCCTGGCCATTGATCGCTTTTTTATGCAAACCATCAGTAATCAGATCTGATACTTCCGCAAAGCTTTTTATTCTGTCAGTCATCGGGGAATTAGGATCATTAGGGTCAGAAAGAACCTGTTCGATAAATTCTTCCCGGTGGAGTTTATAAAAATCCTCGACCTTTTCTTGGGCAACAGCTTTTACCGTCTTGGCAATATCGTCAAATTTAATTGCGATATATTCGACTTGAACCATATCATCGAATCTATAACCAAAGCCATAAGGATTCTCGTCACCTATATCACCATCAGCATTATTTTTATATTTATTAAACTGCTCTTTTATAGCATCAGCAGTTGGCTCCGGCTGCTGGTCAACAAAAATAAAAGCTGGAAAACTTACTGATTCTACCATAACTGTTTCCAGTTCCCAGCTTAACTGCTGAGTCAGCTGAGCCAGTGTAACATTCTCATTTGAAGTAGCTGCTTTGGAATATTCCAATACCGCGATGAAATCCGCAAAAGCTGACAAAATATTATCCTCTGAAACTCCCTGGCCGCTTCGACCAGTCCCTCTGACCATCGAACCGATAAGCTGCTGATAAGTTGCACCTATAACCTGAGGAACGATCTTTGCTAACAGAGCGCCGGATTGCTGGTTTGATATCTGAAAACCTGTCTGGTTGGCTTCTTCCCTGAGCAAAATCCAGAGTATCTCACTTTGAACCGGACTTTTATAAATATCATTTATCTGCTCAGTACTTATAGCATAATTCTGAGTTGAGGCAAGCTGTTTGATAAGCTGACTTATGCCGGCAGATTCTTTGCGGTCTGGAAACAACAATTCATTAAGCAGTAAAGCTTTTACATCTCTCGTCCTGAGCATAGGCACCTCAAGACCTTTGAGCATAGAACTTGCACCAATGATTCTTAGTACATCAAGCTGCTGTCTGGCTTGTGTAATGTCTATATTTGTTATCTTGTTGTCCTCGCCGTAGTAAGCAACTGCTTTGTATATACCGCTTCTTTTTCTGCCGAGCTGCTGGATATAACTGCCGCCGACAAAACCCACCATTATAACAATAATAACAATAGCCATTATTTTTCTGTTATTCCTACGAAACCACTTCATCAAGCTCATTGTTTTTGCTCCGACATAAGTTTTAAAATTCAGTTCTTTATTTTTAGAAGCATGTAAGTATATTTAACCTGACTTGTTTTGCAAGAAAAATAGCTGTTTATCCGCTGGTTATGTTTTCTGCGAAACTATTTTATACTGTTCCCAATTGAGTTTTTCCGTTTATCCGCGGGTAAATAACTTAAAAATAACAAGTTACGGATTTATTCGCGGAAATTTCTTACCCTGAAGGGTATAATTTATTGGTTAACGTCATTTTGAGTTATATCGTCAGACAAACTGGTTGAATATAATATTTTATTAGCTTAAACTGATCCTAATTGAATTTACCGTTTATACGCGGGTAAATAGCTTAAAAATAATAAGTTACGGATTTATTCGCGGGCATTTACTACCCTCAAGGGTATAAAATAGCGTGTTATGATGAAAAAACAACGAAAATACACAAAATCAGCCGAGGCTTTTGTACAGGCGTGCAAATATATGCCAGGAGGAGTAAATTCACCTGTCAGGGCATTTGGAGGGGTGGATAATGACCCGATTTTTATCGCATCTGCTCATGGGGCAAAGGTTTATGACTTAGACAATAATGAATATATCGACTATGTCGGCTCATGGGGGCCTATGATCCTTGGTCATGCCAATAACAAAGTGGTAAAAGCGGTTAAAAAAGCTGCCGAAAAAAGCACTTCCTTCGGTGCTCCGACTTTGGCGGAAACTGAATTAGCAGAAAAAATAATCTCAAATTTCCAGTCGATAGAAAAATTACGCCTGGTAAACAGCGGCACAGAAGCAGTAATGACAGCTATCAGGTTGGCCAGAGGATATACGAAAAAGGACATCATAATCAAAATGATTGGTTGTTACCATGGCCATAGCGACAGCCTTTTGGTAGCTGCCGGTTCAGGCCTTGCGGAAAATTCAACACCATCGAGCCTCGGCGTACCCGTCGATATCGCAAAATTGACGATAGCTTTGCCTTATAATAATATCGAGGCTGTCAAAACCGCTTTTTCCAACCATAAAAGCCGGATAGCTGCGGTAATTGTCGAACCCGTTGCAGCTAACATGGGAGTTATCTTGCCCCGGAAAGGCTATTTAGAACAATTAAGACAAATCTGCGATGACCAGAAAAGCCTATTAATATTTGACGAAGTTATAACAGGATTCAGACTATCCGCTGGCGGTGCACAAAAATTATTCGATATCTCCCCCGACCTGACATGTCTGGGCAAGATTGCAGGCGGCGGACTGCCTTTAGCAGCCTTCGGCGGCAAAGCGGAAATTATGAACCAGCTGGCACCTTTGGGAAGTATTTACCAGGCAGGAACATTGAGCGGCAACCCAATCGCTACCGCTGCTGCAAACGCAACATTAGATATCCTGCTCGATGATAAAAATTACCAAAAACTCGAAAAATCCGGGGCTTTTCTCGAAGCAGGTCTTAAAAACGCTGCAAAACAAGCAAATATACCTGTAACCATCAATCGCATAGGCTCGATTATGAGCTGTTTCTTCACTGACAAAGAGGTAACTGATTTCGACGATGTCAAAAGCACTAATATCGCAATGTTCAAAAAATTCTTCTCAGAAATGCTGAACCAGGGCATTTACCTTGCACCAAGTGCCTACGAAGCAATGTTTATCTCATTGGCACACACCAAAAAGGATCTCGAAAAAACAATCAAAGCCGCAAAGATTAGCTTCGCAAACTTATAACCCCCCACCAAGTCTATTGCTCTTCAGCTTTTATATCTTCAAGGCCGAATTCTTTCATGACAATTCCAATTTCTTTTTCTACGCGATTTTCATCATTCATATATTTAATATCTTCTTCAATCTCTGATTTGTTCACAAATCCAGCTTGTGCGAACCAGTTCAACAGCATTGCATGCTCAGTCAATCCTGTCAATTTCTTAAAAGATTGGTCGATCATTGCGGCATAATGGCAATCAAAACGAAGGTATGGAACTTTGGTGTAACGGGGTGTCTGCCAACCAAGTTCACTCCTGAGAATCCCCTCAATTTTTTTCCAGTCCCATGCGACATATTCGCTGATATTAATCTTTTTGATAAAGCTCGGTTTTACAGGATGAAGTCTGAACAGATTTCTCAAAAATCTAAGAGACAGCTTATCAAATGAAAACTTTAGTTTAGTGAAGGAATAGATAGCCTTGGTTTCATAGTAAACGAATTTGAGCATATTGACTGGATGGCAAGAGAAAAAACCCTTTATCAAAGACTTGGCCATGAGCCCATGACTGGCTTTTGCAAAATCTTGTTCGACTTGGTTGGTACTTGTCATGGTATAACAGATACCTTCCTTTTTAGCCTCTCGGTATACTACAGAAGCTATTGTGTAATGACAGGAAAAACACGCACTGAAAAAAACTCCGATGTTCATCAGAGCCTTAGTAGAATTCAATAAATATTTTCGTTCATTCTCTATAACAGGAATTATTCGCACTTCAAGGCCTAGCAAATCACATGTTTTCGTAAGATTTTCATTAGAAAGCCGATGGCAAACACCGTTATCATATTTCACGACCAACGAATTTAGTCCAAGTATTTTTTTAGCTACATATATTACATATGTGCTGTCAAACCCTCCGGAGGCTCCGAGTATACAATCGTATTTGCAGCCCTTTTTCTTTGCAGATGTTTTAATTTCCTCAGCTATCTTTTTAAGCTCTTCCAAACAATCAATAGACAGTGCTTTTTGTATTTCAGATTTGCCTTTTTCGCTACGGTAGTATCGACACACATTACATTGGCCGGTAGCGTCAATTATTATACCAGGCGATGCTTCAGTTATAAAACAACTCTTGCAACTGTCATTTATCACTTTCATCTGACCTCTTGATACTATTAATTGTGCTTATAATATGTTTTTAAATATAGCAAAGCCCTCAGGGTGTCATATTTGAAACGCTAACGCTTCATTATGATATTAAAATAATTTTAAAAACTCTCAACCTACATCTTAATTATATCTTTTAATGCTATATATTTCAAGGGAAATAAAGTAAATAGTGCCATAATAACAATTCTAGCTCTAAAGCATAGGTTTGCCAATTGCAATTGATTTTCAAAAATAGGATTTGGTTATTAAAAATAAAAAGACCTTAAGTCTTTAAACTCAAAGCCTTTATATTGCCAAAGCCAACGGTCGGACTCGAACCGACGACCGCCGGTTTACAAAACCGGGGCTCTGCCAACTGAGCTACGTTGGCAATAGATCGCGGATAATAATATAAATCGGATTAAATGTCAATACCCTTGATAAAAAACCTGCAAGTAACTATTACACCAAAAAGCTACGCACCACCTTCGGCGCATAAAACAGGGCTCTGCGTCCCGAACACAAAGCCCTTTCTGGAAAGAAACTCATATGGCCCCCCATAAGGTTCTTTTTCTAATAGCCTTGCAAACAACGCAAGGACCTCTTCCTGAAACTGCCGACCAATTCCCGAAAAACTCCTCCGCCAACAGAATCTGGAGGCTAAGCTAATCAAAATAGTTTTTAGACACACGGAATTGGCTAACCAACCCGATGCTGCCTCTTTATTAGCCGCTCAACCACTTATAGTATAATGCTTAAAAAACGCATTGCCAAATTGGTTGAACGATTAGAATTTCGACACAGCTGTGAGGAAACACCTCGTCCCGATAACAGTGATGTTAATGCAACCTGGTGCACGATTTTATTGCCAACGTCTTGATAAACAAAACGTGATTTTTTTTTAACTTCTTTCTATTACCGCTTTTTCTTTTAACGCATCCACAAAGACATCGATCCTGTCTTTTCGCAATTGCTCTGTGATCTGCTGTGCTATCTGGTCTTTGACCTGATCGAGTTCTTGCAAAACCTCTTGCTTTTTGTCATAGACCTTTGCAATATGAAAGCCAAACCTTGTTTTAAAAATATTACTCGTCTGGCCTGTGCCTAATTTAAAAACAACGTCTTCAAATTCTTCGACCATTTGACCCTTAACAATATAACCCAGATCTCCATCATTATCCGGACAATCGGAATACTTCGCAACAACGCTGGAAAAAATCATCCCATCATTAAGCTGCTGCTGTGCTTGCTGCACAAACGAAAGAGCTGTCTTTTCATCGACCTGGTAACTGATGTGTTTGATTATATGACTGACCCGAACAGATTCAGGAGTTTTAAGCTGCTCCTTATTTTCCTGGTAATAGTCTTCGATATCCTTCTCGCTCGGCTCGGCTAAATCAGAAGTAATCTGTTGAAGCAATTTTTCTATTTTCATCTGAAGACCAATATCAGATTTTATCTGTTTTTCATCATCAGCGCTAAACTTAGGTGTCTGCCCCTGGTATTGCTCAAGCATTTCCTTAAACGCAAGTTTAACAGCTGCATCCGGCACATCTTGGCCATTTTCCCTGGCATACTGTCTTAGCAGAACCATCTCGATAACATTCTCCTGCGACCATTCACTAAGCTGTTTTTCCCGCTCCTGTGGGCTTTGGTCTTTAAATGTATTATCATAATGAGGCTTCAGTCTTTGATATTCTTTTGTCACCAAAGCTTCGTCTATTTTTTCGCCGTTCACTGTCAATGCCACAATAATCTCCTGCTTAACCTTTAGCCTTTGCGTACCAGTCCGCATCCTTCGCCAGGTTTACCCTTGCTTCTGTAGTCATCATCTCAAAAGCTGGATGAGTACTTTCCCATGCCCTGGCTTCAAACGAACTTGCTTTCATTTTTTCAACTTCTTTTTTGGCATCCTCAAAATAGCTGCCGTAGATATGAAGTGAATCACTGATATCAACATATCTGCCGATCTTCACAGGCTCGCCGATCTTCTCGGATATCTTTTCCGTGATGACCCTCTGCAAGTCGGTCAGAGCATAAACATTCATAAACCATGCCTTATAAAGGTCCCTGCTTCTCCAGTGAGTATTCATATTTAAAACCATCTGACCGTCACCATCGGCTGCCAGTCGGCACCATATTCTCTGCAAACATGGCGGATCATCCGTCTGCGGATCAGCGGTAGGCATCCATGTAATCGCCTGCGCCCTTCTGGTATGGCTAACATCTGATAACGCGTCTATAATATACCCAATCTGGTCAACAGCCTTAAAAGGCTTAGAGCTGTTCGGGTCCCTGATATCCTCAACCGGGCTGTAAGAAAACATTCTTTCATGATATGTATAGGTCCACTTACCCGCCGCCGGGTCGATCCAGTGGTCATGAATACCTCCAATAACTTCCTGTCGATAAGATTCAAGCTCAGCAGGACCGCCGGGGAAATTTTTATGAATCCTCGGCTCAGCAAATGGATTTTCCACCACAACCATCACAGTAGCGTCTTTGCTCGGCGGATCCTCCGGCTTGTCGTACTGTGTCTTGATCTCAAGTCCATTATCCCAGACTGCAATAACAGCTTTTTCCCATGCATCGGGCAGACAGCTTGCATTAACACTTAGCACCGGCATATTTCCATTTGCCATTTAAAAACCTCCGTGAATTATTTTTCTGAAACAATTCCTACGCTTTCAAAATCCATTTCTTCATCTGTAAGCTTATACCGTTCTATAAATCTTTTAGGTATATCATCCAGAAGTCTTCTTGCTTTATAGTCAAACTCAGTTCCGGGAAACTTCTTTATTATCATTCTGCAATTATCGACTGTAAGCTTGTATCCGGTAACAGGCAGCCGACCGATCTTCCTGTCAGTCAACGCCATTTCAAATAACCTTTCTGCTTCAATCCTCTCGATCTCGTCAAGCTCTTTGAATTTCCTCACAACCTTGACTTCTACTGCCTTTTTCTTTTCTTCTACTGCCCTTTTACCCCCCGCTTCATCAACCAAAGTCTTACCCGACGATTCAATAACCGCATCAGCAGAAGCATCTTTACCATCATCCGACTCAACAACCGCATCCGCCTCAGCAACCCGGTCTTTAGCCAATTTTTTTAAAGCTGCCTCTTTCTTCTGAGCTTTCTCTTGCTCCTCAGTTACCACATCATCCGGCAAAGCACGATGCCTGGCATCATCCTCAGCCACCTGATCGGAAAAAGTTTTAGGATTCTGCGCTTCATCTATAGCCTTTTTCGCAGAAGAAGTAACCTTAACGAATACAACCAAACCGCCCACTATTACCGCCAATACTATCAGTTTTGTTGCAAATGAATTCATAATCCCACCGTTTCAATAAAATTAACAATAAGGGCTCTTTATAAGAGTCTATTTTACCATTTGCTCAGTTTTAATCAATTATCAATAATAAATAATCAAATATTTGACTTTTGCCGCCTGTAAACATAGCATAAATACCTGAAAAACATTAAAAATTACTTTAGAGAGCCAATTATGTTCACCGGGATAATTGAAAAAGTATGTACAGTAAAGGATATCAGGCGAAATGCTTCCAACATGGAGATAAGTATAGACCTGGCTGGCCTCACTGAAGACGTCAAACTCGGCGACAGCGTTGCTATAAATGGAACCTGTCTGACAGCTGTCAAAATCCAGGGCAGTATTGTTGCTTTCGAGCTAAGCAGTGAGACGATCGCCAAATCATCTCTTGCCGACATAAAGCCGGCACAGAAAGTAAACGTCGAAAGGGCTATGAAACTAAGCGACCGACTCGGCGGCCACATCGTCCAGGGGCACATTGACGGCATCGCAACTATCAAATCAATATCAGACAAGGGTGACTTTAAAGACATAACCTTTTCCGCCGGCAAAGAACTGCTCGATCAGATGGTAACCAAAGGCTCAGTCGCAATTGACGGCGTCTCACTAACAATAGCACAAATGGACAGCACCAGCTTTAAAATCGCTGTAATACCGCAGACTTTGCAGGAAACCATTTTAGGCTTAGCAAAAGTCGGAAATAAAGTTAATATCGAAACTGACATAATAGGAAAAATGGTAAAAAAACACGTTGAAAATTTAATGCCCTCTAAAAATGTTTTCACCGAAGATAAATTAAAAGAACTGGGATATTAACAGATTAAAAATGAATACCCACATCGGCAACAATTCGATAACTGATCAACCCGTAATAGGCATAACAATGGGCGACCCCATGGGCATAGGACCTGAGGTTATCGTAAAAGCCCTGCATGATCCGCAAATCCGAAAGTCAGCAAAATTTATTATTTTCGGAATAGAGGAAACTCTTCGTTACGCTGCTGACAAAGCAGAGATCGAACCTTTCTGGAAAAGATGTCAGCATGAAAAAATAAACAGAGACTTTCCCTGTAAGGTTTTAGTCGCCGATTACGATGAATTTTCCGTTCCTATCTGGTCAAATAAACCAAGTAAAGAAGCAGGTCATGCCTCAATTAAATTTTGTCTCGACGCTATAGAAGCTGCGCAAATGCGGATTATAGACGCCGTAGTGACAGCACCGATAAATAAAACCTGCTGGAAGATGGCAGGGGCAACCTGGCCTGGTCATACAGAACTATTCGCTGATAAATGTAAGTCACCTCGAAAAGTGATGATGTTCGTCGCCGGTGAATTAAAACTGGCCCTGGCAACGATACACGAGGCTCTGTTCGAGATACGTCATAAATTTACCATAGGCTGTGTCTTTGAACCTATCGATTTGCTAAACGACGCTCTCAAAGAATACTTCCAGATTGAAAACCCGAAAATCGGCGTCGCAGCCCTGAACCCGCACGCCGGTGAAAATGGTCAATTCGGCGACGAAGAACATAGAATAATTGAACCTGCAATACTGCTCGCACAGGAAGTCGGAATCAACTGCTCAGGCCCCTACCCCGCAGATACGCTGTTCTTAAAAGCTATAAATGGCGAATTCGATGCTGTCGTTGCAATGTACCATGACCAGGGGATGATTCCGATTAAACTTCTGGCATTTGAAGATGCTGTAAATGTCACCATAGGTATCCCGATAATCAGAACTTCACCCGCACATGGAACAGCTTTTGACATTGCAGGCAAAAACATGGCGAACCCGGCAAGTATGAAGTCCGCAATAACCACCGCAATTCAAATGGCGAATACAAAAAAAGCTAATCAGAAAATCGGCGCGAACCAGTAAAATGCAAACTAAACACCAAATCCAGCAACTATTAGCCGCCGCCGCAATCCAGCCTAATAAACGTTTCGGCCAAAACTTCCTGATCGATCTGAACATTATGCGCTTTATGATCGACTCAGCAGAAATCACAAAAGATGATGTTATCCTGGAAGTAGGCACAGGCACAGGTTCCCTGACCGAGAGTTTGGCCAAACATGCCGGCAAAGTAATCACTGTTGAGATTGACAAAAAAATCGCAAAGATCGCAAAGAAACAGTTAGTTGATCTCAAAAACGTCGAATTTATTAATGCTGATGTACTCCATAAAAAAAGCAGCCTCAACCCCGATATCGTAGAAGCTGTAAAAAATGCCCGCGGTAACATCAAAGGCCGATTCATGCTCGTAGCAAACCTGCCTTACGTCGCTGCTTCGCCTTTAATGATAAACCTTCTCACCGGCAAATTATTCGTTGAAAGTATGCATGTCACGATACAAAAAGAAGTCGCAGAAAGAATGGTCGCCCTGCCAGGAAGCAAACATTATGGAACTTTAAGCATTATCCTCAGCGCCACGGGCGATATCAAAATAATAAAAAAATTAAAGCCGATACTATTCTGGCCCGCACCGAAAGTTGATTCTGCAATCGTAACCTACCGCCGAAACAGCGAAAAAGTAAACCTGATAAAGAACATGTCGATTTTAAGTCAGATCATAAATCTCTTCATGCAGCACAGAAGAAAAATGGTAAAAGCCAGCACCAAATTTGCAACCAGCAAACTCAAAGATATCACCGATTGGTCCGGAATATTTTCTAAATGTCAAATCAAACCAACAGACCGACCTGGAGAAATAACCCCTCAGCAATATGTTAACTTAGCAAACCTATGCTGCGACTACTTAGTGTAAAATTTATGAACTGTCAGATGGTTGTACATCTGGCCAGGCTTTAACACAACCGATGGAAATTTCGGCTTATTAGGCGAATCCGGAAAATGCTGAGTCTCAAGACACAAACCTGAATATTTTTTATAAACCCTGCCGCCCTTACCTGTTATCGAACCATCGAGAAAATTACCGCTGTAAAACTGTATACCAGGTTCTGTGGTGTAAATATCCATCGCTCTGCCGCTTTTCGGCTCATATAGCTGTGCAGCCAAAGCAAGTTTGCCGTCACTGTTATTGAGAACATAATTATGGTCATACCCGCCGGCAACCTCACCGATCCTTGAGCCGATAGCCTTAGCTGTCGTAAAGCCCATCGGCGTATCCTTAACCGGTTTGATCTCACCTGTCGGTATCAGCGTTTCATCAACCGGCGTATAATTATCCGCGACCAACCTCAGCTCATGGCCAAGAATATCACCCTCACCTGCAAGGTTAAAATAATTATGACTCGTCAGATTAATAACAGTTGCCTTGTCGGTAAAAGCACTATAAGCAATCTTAAGTTCATCTTCATTTGTCAGACTATATGTAACAGCAGTAAACAGAGTACCCGGATACCCTTCATCACCATCCTTGCTAACATATATAAGCTTAAGCCCAACGCTGTCCTTAGCTTTCGTCTCTTCTGCCAGCCACACAACTTTATCAAAACCTTTCACGCCGCCATGAAGATGATTCTCACCATCGTTAGTAGCAAGCTGATATTCAACATCCTCAAGTGTGAATTTGCCCTTAGCAATTCGGTTGCCATACCTGCCGACAATAGCGCCAAAATAAGGCGTCTTTT
>CAYZEH010000018.1:0-4521 GCA_964477135.1 uncultured Pirellulales bacterium
GCCGGCAAGGTAAGAGCGGCTTATCAGACAATAACGACCAACAGCAGTCAGGGATATTTTGAAACATTTATGGGTGATAAGGGAACGTTGCAGATATCTGAATCGAATGCAAGGGGGGCTGTTTATCGTGAACCAACATCTCCGGAATGGGATCAATGGGTTAAAGCGGGGATTATTGGTGAGCCTGAGAAAGAGGAAGAGCCTAAAGAGGCAAAGGTTCAGCTTGATGTTCGTGAGACGTTGGCACCACCTGCTTATGAGATACCTGTTAAGATGGAAAAGAAATACCATCAGCCTCATTTGGAGAATTTCTTTGATGCTATCCGCGGCAAGGCTAAACTTAACTGTCCGGCAGAGGTTGGTTATGAGACGGCTGTTATGGTTTTGAAGGTTAACGAGGCAGTTGAAGCAAAGAAGCGACTGGAATTTAAGCCTGAAGAATTTAAAATTTGAGATTTGATCGAGATATGACTAAAAAAGGATTGTTCTATACAGCGTGTGTATTTCTGTTTTTTTTTGCGATGGTTTGCGCGGCTGAGACTGAGACTGAGTTTCTTGGCGATCAATTTGACGGCAGCAGGGCTAAGAGCGTTCATTTGATTCCTTTATATGACAGCGAGGGTGAAAAGATATCGCTGAGTGATGACCCGCTGATGCCTTTTTCTACGAGGCAGACTTGCGGGCAGTGTCATGACTATGACAAGATAAGCAAGGGTTGGCATTTCAATGCGATGGATCCGAATGTCGATGCGGGCAAGGCTGGGCAGCCTTGGGTTTATGTTGATGTGCAGACTGCGACTCAGATACCGCTTTCGTATCGGAATTGGCCAGGGTTGTATCGTCCTGAGGATGTGGGGCTTACGACGTGGCAGTTTATGAAGAAATTTTCAAGGCAGATGCCGGGCGGCGGAGCTGGGGAAGTTGATAGTGATGACCCCGATGAGATGATGCGAAGCTTTGTTTCCGGTAAGCTGGAGATTAATTGCCTTGCATGTCACGAAGTTGGCGGCGGCTATGACCAGGCGGAATATGTCACACAGCTTCGTAAAGAGAATTACATGTGGGCGGCGGCTTCGGCTTGTGGTTTTGCTGATGCGAGCGGTTCCGCTAAGAATATGCCGGATACATATGACCCACTTATGCCTGGGATTATGAACGATCCTAAGCTTATCCCACCTGCGATCGAGTATAAGGCGTGGGCGTTTGACAGCAAGAAAAGGGTTCAATTTAATATTGTTAAAAATATACCAGCTGAGAAATGCTTCTTTTGCCATTCATCCGCAAATATGGAAATGAATAGTTTGCAGAAAGGGCTAAGCGGTAAGGATGTGCATTTGGCGGCGGGACTCGGCTGTGTTGATTGTCATCGTAATGAGCTTGGGCATAATATAACTCGCGGCGATGAGTGCAGCAGTGCAAAATCTGAAAATGCTTTGGCGGCGACGGCCTCTTGTGAGGGATGTCACCTTGGCGAGGGTGATAGTAATATGCCGTCTTCGGGGCGTTTAGGTGCACCGAGGCCTGTTCATGCGGGGATCCCGGTTGTTCATTTTGAGAAGCTTTCATGTACCGCTTGTCATAGCGGTCTTTGGCCTGGAAAGGAAACTTCGCTGGTTAAGACTTCGATGGGTCATGCATTGGGGACTCTTGGTTCCAGGAAGAATTCGGATGCTTTGCCTCATATTGTTACGGGAGTGTTTGCTGAGGGTGTTGACGGCAAGATCGCCCCTGGTAATATTGTCTGGCCTGCGTTTTGGGGGCAGGTTAATGACGGCAAGGTTAGTCCTTTGAATCTTGATATTGTTAAAGAGGTTGTGGTTGATATTATTAATGCGGATGTGCCGTCGAGGGTTGCACTGACTTGGCCTGAGGTGACAGAGGAGAAAATTGCCTCTGCTCTTATTGCGTTGAAAAATGTTGCAGAGGGTAGTCCTGCTTATGTTGCGGGCGGCAAGCTTTATAGTCTTGACGGCGAGGATAAACTGGTGGTTGGTGACAATGATGCAGCTGCGCCTTATAGGTGGTCGATAGGTCATGATGTCAGGCCTGCTGAGCAGTCTTTAGGTGTTCGAAGGTGCGAGGATTGCCATAGTGTTGATCAGCCATTTTCGTTTGGCAGCGTTGTGATTGATGGGCCGATGAAAAATGTGCAGGGTACATTTGCGAATATGATGGATTTTCAGGATGTCAGCCCTCTTTACATGAAGCTGTTCGCGATGTCGTTTGTTTTCAGACCAATAATGAAGACGGTTGTGCTTTTGTCATGTGCGGTTGTTGCGTTTGTTTTGCTTTTCTTTGCTTTGCGAGCACTTAGTTGTGTTGTCAGGGCGATGGCAGAAGAAGATGAATAAATTTCAATTTTGATTCAGGTTTTCGGATAATATGTTTAAAATTATTACCATAGCATCTTTTTTGATTACGTTGGCGGCAATCGGATTGCATTGTTTGATGTTTCATCCGAAGTTCGATGAAGTGTTCGGGCCTAAACGTTTGCGTAAGGGGCTTGATATTTTTCGGATACCAGTATTGATCATTACACTTTTTTTGCCTGGACAGAGCAGCAGTTTGTGGGGTGTAGTTAAGAAGCTTCTTTATTTGTTTGTTATGTTTTGTGTTTTGGTACTGGCTATGACGGGGTTCTGGCAACGGTTACTTTACGATAAAGCATTGAGCGGTTATTTGATAATGATTCATTCTACTTTTGCACCGATATTTATTGCGTGCCTGGCGATACTTGCGTTGGGCTGGTCCAAGCAGAACAGTTTTAACAGGTATGACTGTCCGTGGCTTATGAGATTTTTGCACAAGGCTGTTAAGCTTGGCGTTTATGTTGAAAAGACAGAAAATGAGACGTTTTTGCCGGTACGCAAGATCACTTTCTGGGTTTTGATATTTTTGGCTTTGGTAGTTGCGCTGAGTATTGTTTCGAGTATGTTCAGAATATTCGGGACGGATATACAGCATTTTCTGATGGACCTGCATAGGTATAGCGCTTTGGCGTTTGTTCTTATTGCGATGGTGCATACTTATGCAACCGCTATGGCGAAAGCAAAGCAGGAAATATAAACTGGGATTTTAAATTGGTTTCTGACGAAGGATAGTCAGAATAAAATTATATTTTTTTAAGGGATTATGATCATGGAAATTCAATACAATGTCCTGACTCAGATCGTTGCTTTGATGTGTGTGTTTGGTCTTGGAATGTGTTTTGCGATGCTGGGTTCTATCGGCGTTAAGCTGATGCCGAGGCTCAATATTGACCAGAATAAATTTGGTACGATGATATCGGCGTTTATGTTTACATGTCTGTTGGCTTCTCTTGTGATGGGTGTGGTTGTTGATAAGGTAGGGTTTAAGCCGGTAGCGGTTTTCGGTTTTATTGCGACGGCTGCTTGTATCTTTATTTTAGCTTACGGCAAAACTTTTTTAAGTTGTCTGGTGCCTTGTCTTTTGCTTGGTTTTGGAGCGATGGCGCTTAATACCGCAGGTAATACGCTGATACCGAGTATTCTTTATGAAGGTAAGAATCCGGCGGCTGCGAGTAATATGGGTAATGTGTTCTTTGGGTTGGGACTTTTTCTGACGCCTTTGGTTGTTAGTTTCCTGTTTAAAAAGGTCAGCTATGAGAAGGCTGTTGCGGCTTTGGGAGTTATCGTTTTATTGCCAGTGATCGTTGCTGTTCTGGCGATATATCCTGCTGCAAGTGCGGGTTTTGCTATCGGTGATGCAGTTGCACTTTTAAAGGAGCCTGTAGTTCTTATGGCGGCGTTGGCGTTGTTCTGTTATATCAGCCTGGAGTCATCGTTTTGTAACTGGCTTGCTCCTTACGGCAAGGAAGTGCTTAGCAAAGACGTTGAGGGTGACACATCGATTTTCGATGCTAAGGGACAGCAGCTTCTTTCGGTTTTTGCGATTGCGATGATGGCAGGGCGTTTAGGTGCAAGTTTCATCCCTGTTATTACTAAATATGGAGGTTGGTTTATTGCAGGTGCCGCGGTAATTATTGCAGTTATTATTATTGCAATGTCGCTTGGTAAAAAATGCTGGCTTTGGATTTTGGCGGCATTGGCAGGGGTTGCTTTTGCTCCGTGTTTCCCAACGATAGTCGGCGTTACAGCTTCTAAGCATCCGGAAAACTTCGGTAGTGTTTTCGGGATTATCTTTGCTATTGGTCTTTTGGGCGGTGTTTTTGTGCCTAAGGCGATCGGTAAGCTTGCAGAGGGCTCATCAATTCAAAAAAGTTTCAAACTTTTAATCCCTGCCTGCGTATTGTTAGTTGTATTTGCTATTATTCTTGGTGGGATAAAGGCAGTCGTAGCGGGGTAGTAGGGTAATAGGAAATCTAATTTATTTGATTGAACAGTTTATTTAAAAAGTAAATGTTAAAAAAATGAGGTTAAAAAGAAATGTCGAAAAAATATAGTTTTGTGGTTAAGGTAACATTGATGGTAATGCTGGCGATGAGTTTGTTTATATGCTCTTGTAAAAAGAGTGATAAGCCCGCTGAGCCTGCAAAAACAG
>CAYZEH010000018.1:4621-23815 GCA_964477135.1 uncultured Pirellulales bacterium
GGTACGCCTCAGGATATATCAGTGCCGAATCTTGAGAAGCCTTTGGGTAAGGCAAGGCAGCCTTTTTTAGCTCCGGCGGGTGTTACTAATGTTGCTTTGAATAAGTCAGTGTCAAGTACTGATGAAGAGCCTATCATCGGTGAAATTGAGATGATAACTGATGGTGACAAGGAAGGTGCTGACGGCAGTTATGTTGAGTTGGGACCATTTTTGCAGAATGTCACTATTGACCTCGAAGGTGAGTATGAGATTTATGCTGTCGTGATCTGGCATTTTCATAAGCAGGCAAGAGTTTACTATGATGTTGTGGTTCAGCTGGCTGATGATGCTGATTTTATTAACAATGTTCGGACAGTTTTCAACAATGATCATGATAACAGTTCCGGGCTGGGGATCGGCAAGGATATGCACTATGTCGAGACTAATGAAGGTAAGCTTATTGATGTTAAGGGACAAAAGGCACGCTTTGTTCGTCTGAGCAGCAATGGTAATACCGGCAATGAATTGAACCACTATATTGAGGTTGCAGTTTACGGTAAGCCTGTAAAATGAAACGATACCCTTCAGGGTAAGAAATTTCCGTGAGGAAAGTTATAATCCCGATGTATATCGGGATAAACGGGAAAACTTAACTGTGAATAGTATATTTAAACAATGTTGCGTCGGATTATTGATTGCAGCAGTTATTGCATTGACGCTGCGCGGGTTCGGGCTTGGGCAGCGTCCGATGCATACAGACGAGGCAGTCCATGCGAAAAAATTTATAGATTTGCTTGAGCATGGGCAATATCGTTATAATCCCATCGAATATCATGGGCCTACCTTAAATTATTTCACGCTGATCGGGGCCTGGTGTGAAGGTGCAAAGACGGCGTTGGAAATTGATGAATGTACGCTTAGAGTGGTTCCTGTTGTATTTGGTGTGTTGATTGTATTGTTATTTTTATTATTTTATGATGGGTTGGGAAGTTGGTCTTTGGTGTTCGGGGCGTTGTTGACAGCGGTCAGTCCGGCGTTTGTTTTTTACAGCAGGTATTATATTCAGGAAATGCTGCTGGTTTGTTTTACGTTTTCTTTTATCGCGAGTTTGTGGCGGTATTGGCAGGGGAGGAAAATCAGATGGGTTATCATCGCTGGTATTTCTGCGGGATTGATGCATGCTACTAAGGAGACGTGTGTAATTGCTTTCGGGGCGATTTTTCTTTCTGCTTTGATCGTGTTTTTTCTAAGCAGAAAAGATAATCAGTTTGCGGGTTTCTCTAAGAAAATTTCATTAAGTCATATTGCGGTCGGGGTTTTGTCGGCTGGGGTAGTTTCCGCATTATTTTATTCATCATTTTTTACAAATATGACCGGCGTTGCAGATTCATTTTTGACTTATAAAAGTTATTTGACTAAGGCGGCGGAAAACGAATTTCATATTCAAAACTGGTATTATTATCTTGAGAGGCTTTTGTATTTCAAGTTTGGTGATGGGCCCGTTTGGAGTGAGGGGTTTATTGTTATATTGGCAGTAGTTGGTTTTGTTCTTGCGGTGATTAAGAAAGTTCCATTGGGTGTTAATATTTTGTTGGCGAGGTTTGTCGCGTTTTATACGCTTATTATGGTGGTCGTTTATTCTGCGATTGCCTATAAGACGCCTTGGTGCAGTCTTGGTTTTCTGCATGGGATGATAATTCTTGCTGCGATAGCGATACAGGCGATAGTTGAGGTTGCCAAGGGCAGGGTAGTGCGTGGTTTTGTGTGGGTTGTGTTTATAGCGGGATTTGCTCATCTGGCTTATCAGAGTTACCTGAGTTGCTATGAATATGAGAGCAATGTGAAGAATCCTTATGTTTATGCTCATACGAGTAGTGACATTTTTAAGATGGTCGATAAGGTTAAAGAGGCAGCGTTATTGAGTGGGTATGGGGACGATTTGGCTGTTGGTGTTGTTTGCAGCGGCTCGGATTATTGGCCTTTGCCCTGGTATTTAAGACAGTTCCGTAATGTTGCGTGGGAAAGTGAGATGAACTTTGACAGGCAGGCAGAGGCGGTGATAATAATATCGCCTGATATGCAGGGTGAGCTTGTGAAAAAATTGTATGAGCTGCCTGAGCCTGGGAAAAGAAATCTTTATGTTTATCTTTTTGACCAGAATTGTGAGCTTAGGCCTAATGTGAATCTGCTGGGGTTTATATCTAAAGATCTGCATGATGTGATCGAGCGGAATAAAGACGGTGACAAAAAATAGTGTGCTTGAATGACAGAATCTGAGGCTGATAAAAAAACTGTGAATAGTTTGTATGAAAACATAGCTGATTTAAGACGTTTCAGCTATGAAGCCATGGCGACAGTGTTTGAGGTTTTTGTTGTGCATGAAGACGCTGGTTATGCTCAGCAGGCGGCTTATGCGGCTTTTGATGTGCTTGACAGGCTTGAGGCTGAGCTCAGCAGGTATGTTGAGAACAGTGATATATCCATTATTAATAATTTGGCTGTGGGGGAGAAATATACAGCAGGTATTGATACGTTTAACTGCCTGAAGCAATGCCAGCAGCTTTACCATGATACGAATGGATGTTTTGATGTTACTATCGGAGCTTTGTTTGACTGCTGGCTCGATAAGGACAAGAAACTGCTTAGCCCGACGGAGCAGCAGTTGGCTTGGGCGAAGGAGCATACGGGGGCGGATCTTTATTTACTTGATGAGGAGTTAATAACTGTCGAATTAAAGACAAGCCCTTTGAAGATCGATCTGGGGGGCTTTGGGAAAGGGTATGCGGTTGATGAGATGGCGAAAGAGCTTGGGGATTGGGGGATAGAAAAAGCGTTGATACATAGCGGCAGGAGCAGTGTTTTTGGGATGGGTCGGCCTGATGGTGAAAAGGGGTGGCCTGTGATTATAAGCAATCCTTTAGATCGGGGGCAGATACTGGAGAGGCTTTATCTTCGTGATTATGCTATAAGCGGTTCTGGGTTGGAGAAGGGCGGTCATATTATTGACTCTCGCAGTGGCGAGCCTGTTAAGGGTAAGGCTGCGTCGTGGTCTGCTGCTGCGACGGCGGCGGTTGCTGACGGGTTGTCAACGGCATTTATGATAATGAGCGATGAAGAAATGAATCAGTATTGCAGGGATAACCGAGGCAATCTTGCGATGGTTATGAAAGAGGGCGGGGGTAGCGTTGTTAAGTTTGGGGATTGGCCCGACGATGGTTGTGTTGTGGGTGGTTAGTTTTTTGCGTGTTTCGTTACAGCGATTTTTATTTTAATAAGTTCCCATATCAATGTGTGAAAGTTGCGGTGTGGGGAAAGTCTGCTGTCAAGATCACAGGTCCATATCACGGGGAATTCTTTTATGCGGTATCGGTTTTTTAGTGCCCTGGTTATGACTTCGATATCGAACATGAAACCATCAATAGCGCATTGTTTGTAGAGCTGTCTTGCGATGTTTCCTTTGTAGACTTTGAAGCCGCACTGGGTATCTGTAAATTTTGCAGGTATGCGCATCAGCAGGATTACGCAATATCTAAAGATTTTTGAGAAGATTTGCCTGTGCCATGGCTGGGGGATTTTAATTTCGCAGCCTTTCATTTTTCTCGAACCATGAGCTATATCGCAGATGTCATTTTTCAGCATCTCTATTGCTTCGATGGTATTTTTGTATGGTACGCAACAGCCGCTATCAGCAAACATGACATAATCGCCGGTGGATTTTTCGATACCTTTTCGTACTGCGTAGCCTTTGCCACGGTTTTGGGGTAATCTTATTACGGAGAGTTTGACCGGGTCGGGGGTTTGGCAGTTAACTGCTGTGTCGTATGTATTGTCAGTGCTGCCATCGTCGACGATAATTATTTCCGCGTCGAAGTTGTTTTCCAATGCGAAGTCACAAGCAGCTTTTATATCACGAGCTATCTTGTTACTTTCGTTAAAAGCAGGTATGATAATAGTAATATCCATATTGGTTTGCCTGTTTATTTAAGCAGATATCATGAAGTCACTACCGGTGCATGTATCCGATCGAGAGGTCTTCTTTGAATCTTACTTTGTAGTTATCAGGATTATAGAAATTGTAATCTACAGCTCTCATGTATTCATAGGGCCCTGCGTTTCTGACTATTTTAATAAGTGACTTGATTTGTTTTTGTGAGCGGAAAGCTCCGATAGCTTGTAGTTTTTTTTCAAGGAATGACATTGGAGTTTTCATCTGCAATTGTGGTGGAGTTGGGAAGTCGCAATAAACTGCCATCTCATTGAAATACGGAGTTTTTTCAAGGGGCTCGCCGAGTTCCGGCCAAATGTTTCCGCTTGCGTGGAATACGCTAATTAAAAATTCTTCGTGAACAATTTTGTGATCAGGGTGCAGGTCTGTTGGAGTCGGCAGGAAGCATTGTGTTGGTCTGGTTTTACGCAGGAAATATGTGAAAGCGTTTTGCAGGCCAGTGAATCCCTGGTATACAGCTTTTTCGTTTTTGCCGGCAGCACGTCTGCCTCTGTAAGAGTGTACCTGGCTGTCGGGGAATCCTAACCAGAATATGTTTTCTTTTGGGATGCCGAGTGACTGATAACATTCGAAAGTTTCAGCTTGTCGAATTTGCGAAATTGTATCTTTTTCTTCGTTACTGCAATAGCCCATAGCACCATCGGTTACAATCATAATATATACGGGGACGTTTTCGAGTTGTGCCAGCTGCATCAGAAGTCCACCGCCAAGAACGACATCGTCATCGTGAGGGCTTACAAAGAGAAAACATTCTTTATCGCCTTGCCAGTGTTTTGAGACACCTGCTAATGTGTTGGCGACTCTTCTTTCGTCTCCGAGGAGTCTGATGAATTGCGGCTTATCAGTCATTTTACAATATCTCCTTTTAACCGGCGAAACTTTTAAGTGACTCGACAGCACTTTTGATATCGCCTAATCTATCATCACCGGCTTCACGTTCTATCGCTACTGCGCCGGAGTAACCTGTTGTTTTTAATATTTTCAGAAATTCTGCAGAGTTTACCTGTCCGGTGGTCCATGGTACTTCGCTGCCCCATGTGCCTTTTGTTTGGGTGCGGATGGCATCTTTGATGTGCAGGTGCTTTACCCAGGATTTTAATATTTCTATTGCCTGTGCGGGATGGCCTTTATCGTAAAGTATCATATTCGCAGGGTCGAAGTTTACGCCAATTGCAGGATGATTGAGCTGCTCGAGAAAGCTTTTTAATTCTTCAGCTGTTTCCTGTCCGGTTTCAAGGAGCAGCATAATGTTCTTTTCTTTTGCCGCTTCGGCTAATTCTATTGTCCGGTCGCTGATTTTTGTTAGTGCCTGCTGGTCGTCCATATCAATAAAGCCTAAATGTAAAGACAGGTAATCAACGCCAAGGTCGGCTGTTATTGCGATGCCGTCGATTACTCTTTTTCGGTTGTCGTCCCAGCAATCATCTGGGATTATGCCGCCTGTTATTTTTATATTATCAAGTGTTGAGTAATCTTCCTGCGGGAAATCCATCATTGTTGCGGAGATTTTCCAGCCTTGAGCTTCGATGGTTCGGAGGTATTTATCGCCGTCTGCTGCTAAAGCAGGTGAGAGACCAAGGTGGAGGTAATTAACATCGGTTTGCTCTCTTAGAGAGGCGATTTTATCGAAATCGTTTTTTAGGGACCAAGTACAAACGCTAATAGGCCAGTTGTTACATTTAATCATCTTAACTTTATTTCCTTTCCTGTTATGGCTGATTCTTTTTCTGCAAGTATTATCCTGACAGAGTCGAGAGATTCAGCTGGAGTTGTAATTTGCGGCACATTTTGGCCGATAATGGTTTTTAGAAAATGTTCAATTTCGAGAGAGTAACCATCGCCTGGTGGAACTTGCGGTGTGAATGGGTCGCCTTGGGCGGGGCATAGTTTAAATGCGGGGTCTCTTGTGCAATCAAATACAATAGTAGCTTTTTCCATAATGATATTAAAGCTCATTTCGAATCCGAATCCAGGCATCATTGCCCAACCGCCTTCAGCGGTAACAACAATATCGTCATCGAATGTATAATTTGTCACGACGTGGTCTATGTCGTTTGTTACTACTTTGACGCCTTTGGCGCTGACAGATTTTGGCATTCCGAAGAGGTACTGGACAAAATCAGTGTCATGGATGTGCAGATCGAGGATGGCGCCGCCGCTTTTGTCTGGTTGACCGGTTAGCCAGTTGTTCCATGACCATGATGGAGTAAGGGAGAGTCTGCGAAAACTTGCAGCTTTGACTTTTCCGTATTTGCCGGAGTCGATTATTTCTTTTGTTTTTGCGTATTCAGGCCAGAATCTTATACAGTGGCCAATCTGCAGGATTTTTTTATTTTGTTGTGCTTCGATTATCATATCGAGACAATCGTGTTCATTCAGAGCCATCGGCTTTTCGCATAGAACGTTTACGCCTGCCTGAAGTGCTTTTACGGTGAAGTCTTTGTGCATGAATGTAGGCAGGGTGATCGAAACGGCGTCGAGATTTGCTTCTGCGAGCATTTTATCGTAATCGGTATAAAGATCGATGCCGGTCAGGTCAAGCTTCTCTTCTGAGCTTTTTATATTGCCAACAACTTCTGAGTCTTCTTTCAGCTTATCTGTGTCTGCGTCACAAATGGCAACAATCTGTGCGTTATTATTATCTTTATAGCAACGAAAGTGCGTTTTTCCCATAAAACCAAAGCCAACAATGCCGATTCGTTTCATGTAATGGTCCTTTTTTTAAATAACATGCCAACTCCAACATGATAATAATAACATGTATGAGGTGATACGCAACTGTAAATCAATTATACTCTTAAAGCTTTTGTGATGTTCGTTTTTTGAAAGGTTATCCTTTGAAGTTTTCCGTTAGTTCAACCATTGTCTCGTAGTTTTTCATAGTGGTTTTAGATATATCCCGTCCGTAGGGGGAGGCTGAGGGCATTAGTACAAAGCCTCGACCTTGGCCTTTTGTTCCGTCGATAAGAGCTTGTGAAACAATTTTTTTGAAATCGTTATTTGGCGTGTTCTCGATATCTGCAATTTCGATATTTCCGAAGAGTACGAGATCTTTTCCGTATTTTTCTCTTACATAGCTTAATTCGACATCGCCTTGCGGAGGGGGTTCGATGGGATCTGTTGCTGATGCACCCATTTGAATGATGTAGTCGAGAATGTTTTTAATTTTGCCGTGCGAATGTATCCTGGCAAAACCTTTGTTTTTTTCGATCATTTTTACCATTGGGCCGGTATAGCGGACAACGTATTCATCGAATAAATGAGGGGGCAGGTAAGGCTCGGTTACATATTCGGGGCCATAGATTCGCCAGAGATGTCCAGGGAATTCTTCAGCGACTTTTTCGGTTCTTTTGTGAATGTAACGCGCTATTTTTTCGAGCAATTGGTGGTAGAGGTTTTTTTCTGTGAAAGCCAAAATGGTGAAGTTTTCCATGGAGAATAATGAAGCTACTGCGCAGATAGGGTCCTCGGTGTCGACCATTATAATGCCTTTGTCGCCGAGAGTCTGGTCTTCTTCTACAAGAGGAGTTACATCAATGTTTTCCTGAAAAACTTCGTCAGGCAGTTGCAAATATGCTTTTATGTCATCGGTGTTTTTCAGCAGGTGTTCGAGAGTCCATATTGTATCGAGGTCTGGGTCTCGGCGTGTTAATGAAGTTAAAGTTCTGCCCGCAACGTTTACCGTTGTTTTTGTAAGTTTGCTGCCATTTTCCACGTATTGGTCTATTTTGAAAAATTCATTTCTAATGTTCTGTGAAGAGTTTTTTTCGGAGACATCCCATGCTTCATGGGAATGGAGCCTTACAGCGGACTTCATTCTGATGATATCAGTTTTTTCTTCTGCGAGTTGCAGCAAGGGTTTCCAGTTCGGTGAATTATAAACGTTAAATTCATCCGGGTCGTTGGGGTCGCTGTTGAAACCACCTATTTCATAGAAGCTTACTGCGGGTCTGTCTACAGTTTGGCCACGCAGTGTTGCCATTAATCTTTCACGCCGATTCATTACTGGATATCGTCCTTTTTCTGAGATTGCTCGTGAGCATCTTTGAGGCTTTTAAATAGAGATCGAATATTGAAGAATCCGCCTATGGTAACAGCTACAGCCAGTACCGTAAAAATAACGAGGCTGGCAAAAAAGAAAATAGACCAGAAATTTATCCAGAATTGCATATTTACTGCTCCTTAATTTGGTTATTATTTGAAGATTGTTGTTTGTTGGGGGATATGAAAGAACCGATTATCATCATTACTACAGCCGAGGCAACGACTATAAGGCCTACAATCGCACTTGAGACGTCCATCCCAAATAAATTCTGTACAGGTTTAAGCCCAAGGATAGCGCCGGAGCCACAAACCAGAGCAAGATATGCCCCGAGCGTACTTGCTCTTTTCCAATAGAGACCTAAAACCAGCAGAGCAAATGCTCCGGTAGAATATATTGCTCCGGAGATTGCTATATAGTCCCAGAGGTCCTGACCAAGAGGATACCATAAGCCCCAAACCAGAACAAATATGCCTATAAGAATTATAAAAATCCTTGTGAGCAAAAGCCTTGTCTTTGAAGATAACCCTTCTTTGAACCATGGTGCCACGACATCCTGCGTTAATACTGAAGACCAGCAAAGCAAATAGCTGTCATGTGTGGACATGAAAGCAGCTAACATTCCAGCGGTTATTATTCCGATGAAACCAGCGGGGAGTATCTGGCTGAAGAAAACGGGCATTGCTTTTAATGTTACCTGTGGGTCGGCAAATTTTCCATCAGGCAGGAAAATATCTTTCAGTTGAGGGTCGTTGACAATATAAACAAAGGCACAGATGCCGAAGAAGTATGGAAACAGAAAACGAATGAGAAACCCGATCGAAGATAGAGTATAAATTTTCTTTACAATCTTTACGCTTTCTGCTGAGCATGCTCTTATTACCGATGTCTGCCAGATGGCGCAGCTGACAAGACCTAAGAAAAACATCCACACTATATAGGATATTCCGAATCCCTGTTCGTTTAGTGGATTAAAACCTGCTTCGCCCTGAAATTTTGCAACGGTGTCTATTATGTTTGACCAACCGAGATAGTTTATGGAAAATAAACTTGCCGCGAGCAGACTGAACGACAGGACAACGAACTGGATATAGTCGAGGATTACAACTGAGACCATTCCGCCGAGGGTTGTGTAGATCAATACCATTGTAAGCAAGACGGTCATTACAATTTTGAGATGCATCGGGTTTTGCAATCCTGTGATGGCAGTGACAAATAGTGCTCCTGCTTTTAAGAACATTCCCATATTTAATATTCCGGAAAAGGCAAGAATTGCTCCGCCGAGGAGTCTTACACCTCTGCTATACCGTTTTTCATAATATTCTGGTATCGTCATGATTTTGAGCCTTCTCAGGGGTACTACGATAAAGCCTGTGAGTCCTACAATGAGTGTGACAATAGCAGCGGCAAAGGCAATATGGAATGCTGCAAACCCTCCGGTAAAGCCTTTTTGTGCGGCGTACATTACGGTTATCAGCCCCATTTCTGTTCCTATCATAGTTGCGACTGCCAGGAATGTTTTAAGTCCTCTTCCTGCGACCATGAAGTCTGTGGCGTTGGCGATGTATTTTCTGATATATGAGCCAATGCAGACAACAATGATGAGATAGCCAATGACAATGCACCAGTCAATTGTGCTAAAATTAGTCTGAATGATATCGCTAAGATCCATGTTATATCCTAATAATAAACAATAAAGCACAAATTCAATCGTTTGGCGGATTTTAACATGTGTAGCGTTTTATTGCCAGAGTTCAAAATAATAATGTTTTGGTTATAAAATTGAATTATGTATTTGATAACCAATGACCAAGTTCGATGGTTTTATAGATATTGCCGTTAGCGGGGAGTATGTCTCCAATATTGAGGATGACTTTACCTGCGAGAGCTTTGATAATTCTTTTTGCAAAAGTTATTATTTCCTCAGTGGTGTAGTTTTCTACGAAGAAGATAGCAGGGATGCCGCAATAAGCAGCCATATTATCGTTCATTGCCTGGGGCAGCTCTTCTACTTCATAGTTTGTCATAGGTGCAGGGGTGCAGCCGTCGAGCAGGTCGAAGCTGCTTTTTTTGACGAGATCGAAAAGGGCTTTGAAGTTTCCATCGAGATGTGTTGAGAATATTTTGTTTTTCTTGTGAAGTATGTCACCTGTTTTTTGATAGAAGGGGAGACAGTATTTTTCGTACCAGAGAGGGTTTAATATTTGCTGGTCAGCGTGATCGGAAAGTATCGCGATATCTGCGGGACTATCGGCGGCGAGTTTTACCAACTGGATGTCGATTGCTGTTTGTGCCTGTAGGATTTCATCAATTATTTCAGGTTTGTCCATCATGGTATAAGCGGTTTTTTCAAGCCCTGCGTATTCTTCAACTATTTTGCCGAAGGGAGATCGCCAGAGTACAATATCAGCTATGCCTAAATTACCTATCTGGTTTAAGATATTTTGAATGTGCCGGTAGTTGGCGATTAGTTTTGTATTTTTGATAATGTGCAGCAGGGTTTTCCAGTCACTTTCATTTTCTATGAAAAGTTTTACAGGGCAGAGACTTCCATCGTTTGCAATGCCGTCAATTCTGCTTATAGTTCCGATGGGGGTTTTGAATTCTTTGATAATCTGTTTATCCGTGATGTGCTGATTGAAAGTGCAGTTTTCATATTCAAATCGGCACCAGTCGTAAATGTGGACATGCAGACCCCAATTGAAATTTCTGTAAAAGTCGAGATATGTCCAGTCTGCAAATTCATTCGGCATTGTGCCGGGGTTTTTGTTTATCTCCATATCGTCTGAAATCAGGCATCCGGTTGGTATTTTATGGCTTTGGGTTATGTCTTTAAGCCTTTTGTCTTTGTACCACTCGCTGATATCAGGGGAAAAGAGCGTTTTGTCCGTCTTTTTCCCTGACAGAATATTCATAGCAATTTGTTTTGGAGTCAATTTGTTATCCTAAACTTATTAAACACCAAAAGCTGGTTTTTTTGTTTTCCACTTTCCGCGAGTGAAGTCTGGTACTTTTACAGGCTTGCTGCCGGAAGCTATGGACTTTTCTGAAAGTGGGCCTGTAACGCACATTGCTACTGAGTCGTAAACATCGATAGGTGTTTGTGTTTTATTTCTTACAGCTTCTACGAAGAGCATAATTTCGAGTGGGTCGGTTCCGCCATGAGATGCTCCGAAGTCTTTGTTTT
Organism: uncultured Pirellulales bacterium; assembly: GCA_964477135.1. Lineage (GTDB taxonomy): Bacteria > Planctomycetota > Phycisphaerae > Sedimentisphaerales > Anaerobacaceae > JAGLTN01. Next base: position 15,836 of record CAYZEH010000018.1, read on the forward strand.
TTGTCCAATGATGCTCAAATTCTTTTTCGTAAGGGGCAAAAGGTTCCCATTGATGATATTGGGGGGTTCTATCAACGATGTAAACGCTTTTTCTTTGGGCTCCTGCTGTATCTCCGCCCATTTCATCGTATAGGCCTCTTGTTCCCTGAACCATCCAGCGGTTAGCGTATGGTCTGGGCAGCTGCATATCATAATTTATGACGATGGTTTTACCTTTTTTAGTTTTGATCACTGTTGTTACGATATCGCCCTGGGCAAATTTACGTTTTGCGTTTGGATGGTCCGGCCCGAATCTTCTGACAAAACTGTCGTTTATCCCGAAGCTTTTTGATGCTGTTGAAGTCAGGTAGTCGTAATAGTCACCACAGCCAATATCTAACCAGCTAAATACCGGGCCAAGCTGGTGGGATGGGTATTGATCCCTGTTGTGTTTTACTAAAAATTTTGCACCCCATTTGTCTTTACCAGTTTCTCGATCGAAGAACCAGTGATCTACGCAGTCGTGGCTGTGTGCGCAATGACAATGGATGATGTCGCCGAGCAGGCCTTTGCGAATCATATTCAGGACAGCGAGGTTGTCTTTTCTAAAGCTCCAGTTTTCGAGCATCATGCATGGGACCTTTGTTTTCTCATGAGTATTTACAAGATCCCAGCAATCTTTTAATGAGTATGCACAGGGAACTTCGACACCAGCGTATTTGCCCGCTTTCATTGCGTCAACAGCCATTGGAGTATGCCAATCCCAGGGGCTTGCGATTATGACAGCATCGAGGTCATCTCTTACGAGAAGTTTTTTGTATGCGTATTCATCTTCAAAGTAGCCTTGCGGTTTTTTCCCGCCTTTGGATGTGACCATATTCTGTGCGGCAGCGAGGTTTTGTTTGTTTATGTCACAGACGGCGGGTATTTCTATATTTTTAGCATATGTCAGCATTACGTTCATTAGAGTTCTTCCGCGGTTGCCTGTTCCTATGAAACCAACTTTTACTATTTTATTCTGAGCAGCAAAGGTTGGTTTGATTTTTATAGATGCCAGGGCTAATCCTAAGGCAGCTGCTGTGTTGGCTTTGAGGAAATCTCTGCGGTTAAGTGGTGCCATTTTATACTTCTCCTTTAATTTTGAAAGTTATCTAAAGAAACAAAATACAGCAGAATACAAAATTTTAGCTTTTCTATAGCCAAACAACAAGAGTTTTCTTGGTTTTCAAGGTGTATGAGAATTATTAGCAAAAATGTGTTATCTGTTACGGAAATAATCACAGTTATCAGGCATGTTATAATGGTTGAATACTTTAAAAAAACAGGCTATGATGCTATTGGAAATTTAAAGATTAATTGATGTAAAATCTTAAAGGAATCGGTATGAACAACAAAATGTTATCACTAATAACTATCGGGAGTGTTTTTATGTTATTTTCTTCAATTGTTTCTGCAACAGACTGGGAAGACCCTGAAATGATAGGTGTTAATAAGGAGCCGGCGCATTGCAGCCTGATGCCTTATAAAAGTGTAACGAAAGCATTGATCTGTGACAGGGAGAAGTCTGGTTTTTATGAATCGCTCAATGGTAAGTGGAAATTTAAATGGTCAGAGAGGCCTGTAGATAGGCCTTTGGGTTTCTATCGTGATGATTATGATGTTAGCGGCTGGGATGAGATATCAGTGCCAGCCAACTGGCAGCTGCATGGCTATGGGATACCGATTTATACTAATGTGCCTTATCCGTTTCCGGCGAATCCGCCTTACATTCCGCATGAGTATAATCCGGTTGGTTCTTATCGCAGGGATTTTGAAGTTCCGACAGGCTGGAAGGACAGGCAGGTATTTGTTCATTTCGACGGAGTTAAAAGTGCGTTTTATATCTGGATCAACGGCCAATGTATTGGTTACAGCCAGGGTTCGATGACACCGGCGGAGTTTAATCTTACAAAGTTTTTAAAGCCCGGCAAAAACACAATGTCTTTGGAAGTTTATCGCTGGTCGGACGGCAGTTATCTGGAAGACCAGGATATGTGGAGGCTTAGTGGTATTTATAGAGATGTTTATTTGTTTTCGACAGATGATCTGCATATTCGTGATTTCTTTGTTAGTTGTGATTTTGATGAAGATTATAAGGATGCTATTTTTAATGTTGTTGCGAATGTGCACAACTATTGTGCCAGACCATTGGATGCACCTCAGATCGAGTTGAGTTTGTATGATGAGAAATCCAAACAGGTCGGCTTTAAACCGATGCTATCGAATGTGACGAGTATGATCCCGCCGAGGACTGATGGTATTATTCGATTTGAGACTAAGGTTGAAATGCCTGAGAAGTGGTCCGCGGAGAGGCCTTACCTTTACACTGTGCTGCTTAAGTTGGGTGATAAGCCTATCGAAGTGCAGAGTTGTAAGTTTGGGTTCCGTGAGGTTGAGGTTAAGGATGGCCAATTTCATGTTAATGGAAAACCGATCTATATTAAGGGCGTTAATCGTCATGAGCATGATCCGTATCGGGGCAGGGCGATTCCTGTTGAGAGAATGATAGAAGATATTAAGCTGATGAAGACTCATAATATCAATGCTGTGCGCACAAGCCATTATCCTGACCATCCGAAATGGTATGATCTTTGTGATAAGTATGGGATTTATCTTTGTGATGAGGCGAATATTGAATCGCATGGTCTTTGGAATAAAGAAAAGGAAGACCTTTTGCCTACAAAGAGGCCTGAGTGGAAAGCAGCTTTTCTTGACCGGGTCAGCAGTATGGTTGAGCGTGACAAAAATCATTCGTCAGTTGTTATATGGTCGATGGGTAACGAGGCTGGGTTTGGTGAAAATCATAAGGTTTGTGCGGACTGGATGCACGAGCGGGATAAGACCCGTCCGAATTTTTATCATCCAGCTAGTGGTGACCTTTGTGTTGATATCATGGCACCGATGTATCCTAATATTGAGGATATTGTGAGGATGGCTCAGGGGCTGCAGGTTGAGCATTGGCCTAGCGTTTGGCCTGGCGAGAATAAGGGGCCTATTATTATGTGTGAATATGCTCATGCGATGGGTAACAGTGTTGGTAATCTGCAGGATTACTGGGATGCTATTTATAAGTATCCAAGGCTGCAGGGTGGATTTATCTGGGACTGGGTTGACCAGGGACTTAACAAGGTTGATGATGCAGGCAAGAAGTTCTGGGCGTATGGTGGTGACTTTGGTGACAAGCCTAATGATAATAATTTCTGCTGCAACGGAATTGTAGGCCCGGATAGAAAACCTAATCCGTCATTATATGAAGTTAAGAAAGTATATCAGAATATCAAAGTTGAGCCAGAGAACCTCAAACGGGGAAGTGTTAAAATTAAGAATAATTACAATTTTACTTCGCTGGAAAACTTTGATATAGGGTGGGAATTGACAGAAAACGGCAAGGTGCTGCAGGATGGTAAGCTTGCAAGGCTTTATCTTGATGCGGGTAAAGAGCAGAATGTCAGGGTGCCGTTTAAGAAAATAAAACTAAAACCTGGCGCGGAATACTGGTTGAAAGTTTATTTTGCTTTGGCGAAAGATACTTCGTGGGCATCGAAAGGACACGTTGTCGCGTGGGATCAGTTTAAGATACCTTATGAGAAGATTGAAGAGCCGATGCTTGATGCTGTTTCAATGCCAGCTTTGGAGTTGCAAAAATCTAAGGGTAAAGCAGTTGTAACTGGTAAAGATTTTAAGGTTGTTTTCGATAAGAGCGGCGTTATTGAATCTTATGTTGTTGGCGGTAGTGAGCTTGTTTCTAAGCCTTTGGCGGCGAATTTCTGGCGTGCTCCTATCGATAACGATGAAGGTAATAAGATGCCTAAGCGTCTTGGTGTCTGGAAAAATGCAGGGCTCGGAAGAAAGCCTGTGTCGGTAAGTGCTGATCAGTTGAGCAAATCGGTTGTTCGTGTTATAGCAGTCTCGGCGATACTCGCAGGAAATTGTAAGCTTACCACTATATATACGGTTTACGGCAGTGGTGACATTTTAGTTGAGAACGAATTTGTTGGCGATAGCAGCCAACCAAAGCTTCCCAGGTTTGGTATGCAGATGGCGATGCCTGGTGAGTTTAAAAATATGACATGGTTTGGGTGCGGCCCATGGGAGACTTACTGGGACAGGAAAACCGGCGGAGCATTGGGGGTATATTCGGGCAGTGTTGAGGAGCAGTTCCATTATTATGTTCGGCCTCAGGAGACTGGGAATAAAACGGATGTTCGTTGGGCTGCGATAACAAATGATAAGGGGTTTGGTATTTTTGTTGAGGCTGTGGGGACGATGAGTTTTAGTGCCTGGCCTTACACGATGCAGGCGATTGCGGATGCTAATCATATCAATGAGCTTGTCAGTGACGGCAAGACAACAGTTAATATCGACTATAAACAGATGGGCGTCGGCGGCGATACAAGCTGGGGTAAGTTTACTCATCCTGAATACACATTGCCTTGTAAGGATTATAGTTATAGTTTCCGTATCAGGGGATTCGATGCAAAGAAAGATAATGTCGAAAGCATAATAGGCAGCAGCTTGCCAAAAGTTGATTAAGCAATGAAAGGCAGTTGAAAATGCATAAGAGTAATCTTTTGTTGGTGATTGTTTTTTTGACAGCAGCTTTGATGGTAGAAGCTGGTGATGAATCGAATTTAGCGGCGGCAGATTATAATACTTTTAAGAATCCGCCTGTGAAATACAGGTCGATTCCTTTTTGGTCCTTGAATGATGATCTGGATTGTGATGAGATCAAAAGGCAGCTTAAGGAATTTAAAAAGGGTGGATTCGGCGGGGCGTATCTGCATAGCAGGATCGGGCTTTTGACAGAGTTTCTAAGTGAAGACTGGTTTGTTGCTATGGATGCTGGTGTCCAGGCCTGCGAGGATCTGGGGATTGAAGCGTGGTTTTATGATGAGGATAAATGGCCAAGTGGAACTGCCGGAGGTAAGGTGCCTTTGGCGAGTGAGGATTATCACAGCAGGACTTTGTTTAGGCTTGCTAAGACGGATCCGATGCCACCGCGGTCTGAAATTATCGCCGAAGATGAGAATTGGCGATATATTTGCTATCGGATCGGAATGGGCAATCCATGGTTTAACGGAACCTGCTGGGTTGATCTTTTGAATCCAGAGACGGTTAAGACTTTTATTGATTTTGCATATAGGCCTTACGTGGAAAGATATAAGAAGCAACTGGGCAAAACGGCTAAGGGTATGTTTATGGATGAACCCAATGTAAAACCCAGGCGGGAAGAGGTGCCTTACAATAAAGGTGCGGTTAGTTATTCACCGATAATCAGGACGGATTTTAAGGCCCAGCATGGCTATGATATTTTTGACAAAATCGAATCTCTTTTTGAAGAGGTTGGTGATTGGCGAAAGATCAGGCTGGATTATTTTCGGACAGTGAGCAAGAGATTTGAAGAGAGCTTCAGCAAGCAGATAGGTGAATACTGCGGCGAAAATAATTTGATATGGACGGGACATTTTAATGCAGAAGAATCGCTGAATTCTGTTAAAACCAATATCGGTAATTTGATGATCCATTATCGTCATATGCAGCAGCCTGGGATAGACCATTTAGGGCTGCGGATTTATGATGGGCTTAATACTGCTCGCAGTCTTTCCAGCGTTGCTAATCAGTATGGTATTAAACGCAGACTTACAGAAATGTTTGGTGTCAGCGGTCAGAATATGAGTATTGAGGATCGCAAGTGGATCGCTAACTGGCACACTGTGCTGGGGATCAATAGCTTTTGTCCACATTTGTCACTTTATAGTATGAAAGGCTGTCGCAAGAGAGATTGTCCGCCGACGATATCACCTCAGCAGCCTTATTGGTCTTTTAATAAACCTCTTGAAGACTATATGGCAAGGCTTTCATATTTTTCTACTATTGGCGAATATGCACCTGAGGTGCTTGTGATTCATCCGCTTGAAAGTGAATATATTGACCATGATGTTACCAGTAGTAAAGTGGATACGACGAGGAATGATAAATTTTGGAATGTTATGGAGGTTTTGCAGGCAAGCCATAGAGATTATGACCTTGGAGATGAGCAGATAATTTCCGAAATCGGTTCGGTTGATGGCGATAAAATTGTTGTCGGCAAGATGAGTTATAAAGCGGTTATTTTGCCTTATATGCTTACGATGCGTGAATCTACATTGGAACTTCTTGAAAAATTTGCTGAACATGATGGTGTTATATTTTCAATTGGATATATGCCGAAATTTATTGACGGCAGTGGTGACAAGGAAAAATTAGCCAGGCTTAAAAAAATAGCACTTGTTATAGCGGTTGAAGATTTGGCTGCGTCACTTGAAAAAAATGTTCCGGCTTCGGTTAAGATAGAAGGTGATGATGTTAAATATATCTGGATTCATAACAGAAATATTGAATCTGGTAAGCTTTTGCAATTGACTAATATTAATCGGTTTAAAACGATTGAATTTGACGTTATGATTTCAGGTGACAATCAAAATGCGGTTTTGTGGGATCCGGTTGATGCTAAATGCTATAGTCTGGAAGCAGGCAGTGGCGGTGCGATAAAACTGAAATTGAACCCTGCGCAGACCTTGTTTGTAAGCAGCGGGGATGTTTCAAAAAAGTGGCCTTTGGTGGGGCAGTATAGTTTGCCTAAAGATGGGCAGAGTTTGATGAAAATAGCAGGGCCCTGGAAAGGCTGCCGAAAAGACCTCAATGCGATCACGCTTGATTTTGCGAAATATTCTACTGATGGGGGCAAAACATTCAGTGAAGCTGAGCCTGTGTTGGGGATACATGAGCGTTTTACAAGGAATCATTATAACGGGCCTTTGGTGTTGTCTTATGATGTGCAAATTTATGAACTGCCCGGCGAGTGTGATCTGGTTCTGGAACAGCCTGGGATGTATAAAACAATAATGGTTAATGGGCAGGAAGTTGAATTTGGCTTGGATAAATTTTACATTGATTTCTCTTTCCGAACGACGCCGGTAGCGAAGCTTCTTAAAAAAGGCAATAATAATATATTGCTGACGATGGATTATGTTGCGCCTGTTGAAGACAGCTTTGATGCAAAACAGCGTTATGGAACTGAAATTGAGAGTATTTATCTTACAGGTGAATTTGGGGTTACGGCTGTGTTTTCCTCGAAAATGGCAGATAAGTCGCAGAGAGATTCTGATGGGTGGCTTACGAAACACGGCATGAATAGATTTTCGGGGTTTGGTATTGTTAGTGAAAAGACAGAATTTGTTGGCGATTTAACAACACGGGGCTATCCATTTTATGCAGGTCGATTTGAATTGGCAAATTCTTTTGATATGATTGATTTAAATAAAAACAAAAAATATTTCCTCAGCTTTTCAGATATTCAGGCGATTGTGATAGAAGTAGAGCTTAATGGTAAAAAGCTACCTGCGATGGCGTGGAGTCCATGGGAGATTGATGTTACAGGTTGTATTAAAAAAGGAAAGAATGAGATTGAAATAACGTTGGTTAATTCACTTCGCAATCTTCTTGGTCCTCATCATCATAAAGACGGCGAATTGACATGGGAGTCTGGGGCGAGTTTTGCGGGTCAGTCTGTGTGGGGAGGTAGTCCGGATAAAGAGCCCTGGTATGACTGCAGATTGAAGAAAACGCCTTACTACTGGCGGGATGATTATTATCATGTGCCTTTTGGATTGATGAAAGAGCCTGTTGTTATTGCCAGGTAATGTGAATTGGAAAATTGTAATACAAAAAAAAGCCCGACAGTATAATCGCCGGGCTGTTTTTTTATTTGATTTTAATATATTTACTTTTTAGCGGGCAAGCTGGCTGCTTTTCTTAGTTTGTTGACCATGTCTGTTTTTTCCCATGTGAAGATGTCACCTTTTCTGCCGAAGTGCCCGCCGTGGCTTGTGTTTGAGTAAATGGGTCTGTCAAGCTTCAAATGCTTAATCATTTGTTTTGGTGTCAGAGGGAATAATTTCTCTGCTATTTCAGATATTTTGG
>CAYZEH010000019.1:0-23718 GCA_964477135.1 uncultured Pirellulales bacterium
GGCTGTGGGGAAAAATCCAAACCCGGCTCTGCGATATCTAAATCGCAACCAGCTAAGGCGGCGCCGACATTGGCGTTGAATTTTGCTGAAAGGGCGGTGGATGTTTACAAGGTTACGTTGGAATCCTCAAAAGGTGTTGAGTTCGAGGGCGAAGTTCCCCCTAAAAGCTCTTTTAAGGGAGGCAAGACTGGCAGTGATATCGAGATAGTCTTTTCCAGCGAAGTTGTCAGTGTTGACCAGCAGGGCAATGCTGTTCAAAAGATAACGGTTAATTCTGTTAAATACACAGCTGTTGTTAAGAATAATCCTGTTGTAGATTTTGACAGCTCAAGGGATAAAGACAAGGTTAATCCTTTGTTCGGGCTTATCGGTAAAAGCTATACTATAAAAATGGCAACTAATGGAAAAATGCTCGGCGTTGTTAGTGCTAATGAAATCAGACAGGCTGTAAAAGGCGGATCGTCGACACATAAAGCAGCGCAGTCGCTTGTCAGTGACAAGGTGATAGCTCAGAGACATGGCAGTGTCATTCTGCCTGTTGAAGAGAAAGTCACAGCTGATACTACCTGGAAAGAATTGGAATCTTTTGATTTTGGTTTGATGGGGACTCAGTCTTATGAAAAAGTTTATACGGTAAACAGTGCAGAAAATGCACAAGTCAGAGCATCTATGGAGGGGTTGCCGAGTTCGGAGATGGCAGAAGAAATTCATAAAGAGCAGCAGACGAGTAATTTTTCGAAAATGTTTGATAATACAGAATCCTATGAGGGCAAGTTTGTTTTTGATTCTGTTGCGGGCAAGATTAAGTCTTATTCAGAAAAGCTTGATGCTCACTGGCTTGCAGTTGACCCGGCGGCAAATAAGAAAAATGCCAAAGGCAGCCCGGCGGCATTGAGGATGAGTGTTGTTAAGGGTTTTTCCATAGAAAAAGTTAATTGATATTTTTGGCTTACTTCAGACGGCGGATGGTTTTAGCTTTGACTTTATAGAAAGGATTTGAAATTGAAATCAATAAAAACAGCAATTCTGGTTGTAATTTGTATTTGCCTTTTTGGTTGTGAACAGCAGCAGAAAAAGAAAGCAGATAAGCCTTTGGGTCGTGGCAAAGTTCTTTTGAGTGTGGATTTTGAGAAAGGGCAGGTGTCAAAATATAAATTTACATCAGACAGAGAAATTGCTTTGCATTGGGATCCGACGCCTGATAAGTCAAAGCCCGCAGCTAAGAACAAGGTCGATTATACCAATGAGAAGGTTGAAATCGTTATGGCGTATGAGCCGATCATAGTCGATCCTTATGGTCTTACGACGATTAAGTGCACCTGCGAATCTGTTGTTGTTAATCGGACGACCAGCAAGAAAAAAGCGGCAAAGAAAAGCGATGCGGTAAAAGCTTTTGCAGGTAAAAGTTTTAATCTTATTGTTGGCCCAACTGGTAAGATAGAAGACTATAGTGGTTTTGAAAAAGTTCTTAAAGAAGTCGGCGATGAAGCTTTCAGAGCGGGTCGTGGAGATGTAAGGATAAAAGATCCTGACATGATAGAAGACGTTATTGCTACCCAGTGGTTTTTGTGGGACTGCGTCGGAAGTTTAGGTTCTGCCGGGGCCGATGGCATTGGGACCGGTTTCAAATGGCAGTCGGTTCTTTCTGCTCCGACGCCTTTGGTTAAGACTCAGGCTCGTAGTGTTGAGTATCAATTGAGCGAAATCAGGAACAGCCAATCGGGTAAGCAGCTGGTTATCAAAAGCACTTATTCTCCTGCCGACCGTAAGCTGATAGTCTGGCCTATGCCTTATTCGGGCAGGTTCCAGGTTAGCGGGCCTTTCGGCTTTTTGACTATGTTCATTAAGAACTTCCAGGTGAAGAGTTTGCAGGGCAGCGGTGTTGAGGTTTTAAAAGCTGATACTGGCCAAACCATCAGGTATAAGCAGGATTATGAAATGGTTCTTGAAGCTGCCGGTAAATCAAAATTGGGGACCAAGCCTAGACTTGAGGTTAAACAGAACTTTACGATGCAGCGTCTTACGCAGTAGAGCTGAAAAGGAAAATGGAGGCATAATATATTGGAAAGTAAGAATCTGTGGGCACCGTGGCGAATTAATTATATTCAAGAGCTGACTGATGATGAGCCTTGTGATTGTTTTATCTGTCATTATCTAAGCAAACCTGAGGATGACGATAAGAACTTTGTTTTGTGGCGTAGTGAGCATGGCGTGGTTTTGTTTAACCGTTATCCTTACAATAACGGCCATCTTATGGTTGCTCCGGCTCGTCATATTTCTGATATAGATGAAGCTGATGAGGCTGAGCTTGCCGAGTTGATCAAGCTGGTGCGGGAAGCTAAGAAGGCTTTGACTTTGGTTCTTAAGCCTCATGGTTTTAATATCGGGATGAATTTAGGCAGATGCGCCGGTGCGGGATTGCCCGGTCATGTGCATATCCATATTGTGCCGAGGTGGGATGGTGACACGAGTTTTATGAGTATATGCAGTGATACTGATGTTATAAGTCAGTCTATGAAAGAGCTGCTTGATCAGCTTAGAGAAGTGAGTATTGAGCACAACCTTCCTGGTTTGTAGAAATGGTGCAAGAGATTAAATCTTATGCGGTTACTGATGCTCTGAGCCGAGGCAGAAAATTTGCCGAAGCCGGACACCGTTACAGGAGCAATTTTGAGCGTGACAGGGACCGTGTCATACACAGCGTTGCATTTCGCAGGCTTGAGGGCAAGACGCAGGTTTTTACGCCTGGCGTTAATGACAGCTATCGCAACCGCCTTACCCACAGTATTGAAGTTGCTCAGATAGGCAGGACTATCGCCAGGACTTTGGGGCTTAATGAAACTTTGACTGAGGCTGTCTGCCTTGCTCATGATCTTGGCCATTCTCCTTTTGGTCATGCTGGTGAGAGTGAGCTTAATGACCTAATGAAAGATTTCGGCGGGTTCGAGCATAACAGGCAGTCATTGAGGATCGTTGATTTTCTTGAGCATCCGTACCCGGAGTTTATGGGATTGAATCTGATGTATGAGACTCGGCTTGGGATCGCAAAGCATGAGAGTACTTATGACAGCCCGAAAGATGATATTTTTGATGAAGCCAATTGCAGTCTGGAAGGCCAGATAGCTGGTGTCGCCGACAGGGTTGCTTATAATTGTCACGACCTGGAAGACGGGCTTTTGGCTGGTATAATTAAAGTTGACCAACTCAAGCAGCTTGATATTTTTAATCATGCCAGAGAGAAGATCAATGCAGAGCGGATCGAGGATAGTTTGATCAGAAATACCAGGACGGCAAAAGCGATTATTGAGATATTAGTTAGTGACTGCATTGAAACGAGCGGAGAAAAAATAAAGAATTCAGAGGTCAAGACAGTTGAGGATGTTTTGACGAATGACGAAAATTTGATAGCGATATCTGCGGCAAACGATTTGCGACTTAAAGAGTTGGAGAGCTTTCTTCTGAATAACTTTTATTTGCATGAAAAGATTCGACAGACTTCTGATAAGGTTAACATCTGGTTGAATGATCTTTTCGCGATGATTTGCGACAGGCCTACTATCATGCCGCTATATTTTCAAAATCTGGCGGAAAAAGAAGGGTTTGAGAGAGTCGTCTGCGATTATATCGCGGGAATGACAGACAGGTTTTGCCTGAAAATGCTTGAAAAAGTCGACTGAAACTATGATACTATCTGCTTTGTGTGTCTAAAGTTAGGAATAAATAATGAAAATGAAAAGATTGCTTACATCATGTTTCGGCCTGGGTTTTATGCCTATCGCTTCGGGGACGTGGGGGTCGCTGCCTCCGGTTGTTTTATTTATGGTTCTTAGCTATTTGGATTTAAGCGTAATATGGATATCAGCGGTTATGCTCGGCGTGGCGTTAGCGGCTTCGGTTGTTTGTGTGAAATTTACACCTGCTGTGATAGAATCTACCGGCAAAAAAGACCCGGGTGAAATTGTTGCTGATGAGGTTGCGGGACAGTGTTTGACTTTTGTTGGTTTGGCGGTCTCTGCGACGGGAAGTATTTGTATTGCAGCAGTTCTCGGGTTTTTGCTTTTCAGGTTCTTTGATATTACGAAACTTGGGCCTATAAAAAAACTTGAGCAGTTGCCCGCTGGTTGGGGCGTGCTTTGCGATGATCTTCTGGCTGGAGTTTTTGCTGCGATCATTTTGCAGGCAGTTGTCAGATTGTTTGGTATTATCTAAAATTTATTTTTTTTCAGAAAGCATGGATGGCTACGGAATACTCAGTTGAGGTTTGCAAAAAATTAGAGCAGAAAATCCAGCAGGCGAAGCTTTATCGTCCTGGCATCGTCGAACATTATGATAAAGGCGATGAGTTGGTTTATGATATGACGACTGTTGAGTTCGCAGTTGCGGTTCGGGTTCGGCTGGTTGTTGAGAAATTTGTCGGAGGTGGTTTTGCCGGTCAGGTCTACCAGGTTCGGGTAACCAACATCGAATCGGACAGCCAGCTTGATTGCGGCATCGAAGAGGGTCAGCTTTATGCGATTAAGATACTTATTCCTCCTTCGGGGTTCTCGCTACTATTCAGGAATGTCATTTACTGGATCGGTTTTCAGGGGCCTTTCCAGCTTCAGGTTAATCCTGCAGCTTCAAGGGCGGGGGCATTGTGGCAGAAGTTTATTCGCAAAGCAGCTGCCATCAGGTTTGGTGACGAGCAAAGTGTTGTTGATATTCATGCTACTTTCGTGGATGAGAACCTTGGCAGTTGCGGTGAACTTAGTCAATGGGTGCAGGGTAGGACATGGAGGCTGGAAGTTGACGACCATTTAGATGTCTTGAAGCTTTGGAAAAAGGGAAGGGATGTTGGCCTTGAGAAGCTTGGCAATGTTGAATACAGGGCTAAAAGGGAGTTCATGGCTGACTTTGTAAAGTTGCTTCATGAAGTCGGCGGTCATGAGTTTGCACGTCAGTATGAATGGTCAACTTGTAAAAGTCAGCCTAACTGTCTGAAAAGAAGTGACACAGAAGATGAGCCTGAGAGGGGATTGGTGGCGGTAGATTTCAGGGCGGGGCTTGCGCTTTTACCATTTTTGCCTATGAGTCCAGGTGATTTTAAGCTGATTATCAAAGGCGTGGGGCGAGGCTCTTTAGTGCAGTTTGATCGGGGCGACCTGGGCAAGCTTAAGGCTTTTGTAGAATCGCATAAGCAGCATTTTGTAGACAGCGATTCTATGATGACAGAGCTGGAATCGGCAGAAAGGATTTATCGCGATTCGTTGGTTGATATTACGCACAACCATTTAAGGCTTTTGTATAGCGGCAGGTTATGGTCTACGATTTTTGATAGTGCGGTTACGGGCTGGAAGGTTCGCAATCTGATCGATGCCGGTCATGAAAAGAAATTCCGCTCGAATAAATTTTTAACATTGGTATTTTTCATTATTGGGATTGTGCCGATCCTTGGTGCGGTGCTGCGAAAATTCTGGGGCAGGGCTGACTGGCGGAAGCATTATTTAGCAATGCTCAGCGACTTCGGATATTTGAAGCGGGCTGTAAAAGCTAAGGTGGCTGAAAAAGTTATGGCCTGTTATCGCGCGGGAAGGTTCAGCGAGGGAAGAGCTGAAAAAGTGGGCGATTCTTTGCTGCGGTTTTTGCCTCACTTGCCGTTTTTGATATTACCTGTGGGTATCCATAAATTTTTGACGGACTGGACTTATTTTAAAGATCGTCTGGCTTTCATTGTTATCAGACCTGCAAAGTTGTATTTTAAGCGTGAATTCCGTGAGCAATGGTTCCGTGATATGGTTGAGCAGGGCAGAAAAAAACATATTTTGACCGATGAAGATGCTGAAGTTGTACTGTCGAAGATGAAAGAGCCTTTCATACAGAAATATCTCAAATGTCTTGCAGTTCATGTTTGTACTTTGCCTGTAACACAGATCGTTTCGGTTTTGATCGCAGGGATATATTATTTCACTCATCGCGATAATCCTAATGCCTGGGCAATAGGTTTGGGAATAATCGGAATATTTCAAGTTGTGCCGATATCTCCGGGTTCGCTTTGTCGGGGGCTTTATGTAGTTTACCTGGTTGTTCGAGAACGCAATTTCAAAGATTATAACATCGCAGTATTTTTAGGTTTTTTTAAATACATTGGTTACCTGGCGTTTCCTATCCAGATGGCTTATCATTATCCGACGATTGCCAGGTTCATGGCCGGCCACTGGGCGACAGAAGCGGTTCATATTGTTCCGGTATTTGGCGAAGGTGGAGCGTTGCTGGAGCACTGGGTCTTTAACCTGTTTTATAATTGGCCTTTGACTATCAGAAGGCGAATGGAGAAAATTGCCGTCCTGCGGGTTTCACTTAGGCCTCGTTACTTCCATGTTGCGATTGTTGCTATAGCTGCAACGGCAGGCTTTGTCGGTGCAGATGCTGTTTATCAGCGTCTTTTTGGATATCTGCCGAGTTTAAAGGAGATTTGGCCATTGGCTTTGCTTTTGCCTTTGGGTGCAGGGGCGATCACAACATTATATTGCGGCGGGGCAGCGTTGTACAAAAGGACAATATCGGCGTGCTTGTGTGGGTTTTTTATCGCTATATTTTTCACCGCTGCTTTGGTTATCCTTTTCGGCGAATCGTCAGCGGTTTCAGATGTGGTATCGGCGTTTGTATGGCGGGTGTTTATTTTCTCGATTTTCAGCACGGTTGGGGCTTTAATTACGGAAATGAGCCTATCAGACCCGGATTTAATGAATGTTTAAGGTTTTAGAGCTTGTCAAATTCCAGAGTTTATGAGACAATGCGGCTGAAAGAAAAATTCGTTGTGTTGTAATTTGGAATAAAAAAAATGACAAATAGTTATGGTTCTTTTTGCGATGATTTTTACTTTGATATGTACGTCAACACAGAGCTTGAGCTGCCTGCTCAAAGAGATACGATATTGTCTTTTTTTGAGAGAGTACAAAAACAGTACCCTTCGATGGGCAATTTCTATAAACGTGGTAAGAATGAGTATTTTCTTGAGGAAAATTCGAGTACAGGTCAATTCAGCTGGCTTGGTCTGGAATCTGACAGGATAAGCTCTGGAGCGATGAATCCGCAGGACCTTGAGTATGTATGCGCAAAGGATAAGTTCATTCTTGATTTGATCCCTTATATGCTTGGCGTTAATTATCTCGATATTGACTGTGTTGACGTTGTTTTTGGAATGGATTTTTCCTGTCGGGGCAATCATGATGAGATTATTGCTGAGGCGTTTTTGAATGATTCAGCTTTTAACAGCCTATTAGACTTACCCCAGAGCAAGGTGACAGAATTTTCTCCGGTGATGACGGTGTCACTTTCGCAAGACAATCTGACGCAGGCGCGTATCAAAGTCGAATCGAAGACAAGCGTTTTCGAACCTGGTAAGCAGAAAGATAAAACCGAAGAGGCGATTAGTCTTTATGTTACGATTCGACAGTATCCGGCAAGTGATAAGCGGTTTGATTCGATAGCTTCTTTTGACAGGCAGTTCGAGATACTTGATAATTTGATGACGGAAAAGGTCATTGGCAGTTTTGTTAAGCCTTTGACTGATGTTATAGCACATAGAAATTTAAGTTAGTTGGGAGACGGATTTAATGGCGATTGAGGCAGGTGTTAGTTCTTATAAGAAAAACAGAATTAAGATGTTTATTGGTGCATGTCTGGTTTTGGCAGCGTGGTGTACCTATGACGGCTATTTTAATGAGAAATGGAAACAAGAGCATACCGATGCTGACGGAAATCCCAAAACGTATCTTGTATTTAACCGCAGAGCACCGTATTTTTTAGTTTCAGGTGCGGTTTTGCTCGGCGTTTACCTTGCTTCGATAGTCGGCAGAAAAGTCGTCGCAGATGAAGAAAAGCTCATAGTTGACGGCAAAGAGATCAATTATGATTTGATCGTATCGCTTGATAAGACTTATTTTGATTCTAAGGGTTATTTTATTTTGACGTATGAAACCGCTCAGGGCAGTCAGACCAAAAAGAAAATAAGTGATATTGAATATGACAATCTAACACCGATTTTAGACCATGTTGTTTCAAAAATAAGTTGAAAATATTCAGTTAGAGTCTAAAATCTAATCGTTTGGCCGCAATAGAATGCTTTGGTAAGCTGTTGCGGTTTGTTTTTGGCAATATTTAAAACTAAGAGACTGGAAAAAATGAATTATTGTGTTACTGGTTTGCAATGGGGTGACGAGGGCAAGGGCAAGGTTGTAGATACTCTTGCAGAAAAAACTGATATTGTTGTCAGGTACAGCGGCGGTGCAAATGCAGGCCATACTGTTGTTATCGGCGATACAAAATTTGCATTGCATCTTTTGCCGAGCGGTTCTGTCAGAGAGGGTATTATTTGTGTAATCGGCAATGGCGTCGTGCTTGACCCGGCAGGTGTTATCGTTGAGATAGAAACGCTCAAGGAAAAGGGTATTTCTCTTGAGGGAAGGCTCTTTATTAGTGAAAATGCACATGTTGTTCTCGATTATCATAAAGATGAGGACAGACTTCGTGAAGAGTCACTTGGTAAGAATAAGATCGGTACGACCAACAGAGGTATCGGGCCTTGCTACTCAGATAAGATCGGCAGGAGCTATGCTATTCGGATGGCGGATTTTGCTGACCTTGATGGGTTAAAGGAAAAGCTTAACAAGATCGTTGTGTATAAAAATAAATTGTTTGCTGCATTATATAAAGCTGAACCTATCAATGCGGACGAAATTTTTGAAAAGTGCAAAAAATATGCTGAGGTATTTTTACCTTTCATTACCGATACCAGCGAATATCTGCATAACGCCATAAATGCCGGCAAGAGTTTGCTCTTCGAAGGTGCTCAGGGCGCACTGCTTGACCTTGACCATGGTACGTTTCCTTTTGTAACCAGCTCAAATGCAAGTTCGCTTGGTATGTCGGCAGGTTGCGGCGTACCGGCAAAGTTTGTCGATGAATTTGTTGGTGTTATTAAAGCTTATTCTACAAGAGTCGGAGCTGGGCCTTTCCCAACGGAACAGGACAATGAGATTGGTCAGCTCATTCGTGAAAAAGGCCATGAGTACGGAACGACCACCGGCAGACCTCGAAGGTGTGGTTGGCTTGATACGGTTGCCTCGGCTTACAGTATTACCATAGGCGGAATCGATTCGGTTGTATTGCTTCATCTTGATACGCTTTCCGGAATGGATGAGTTGAAAGTTTGTAAGGCTTATAAGATAGACGGCAAAGAGACTACGTTTTTCCCGGCCAATGAAATTAAGCTAAGCAAGGTTGAATGTGTTTACGATACATTAGCTGGTTGGAGCGAAGATATTACCGAAGTTGAGAAATACGAAGACCTGCCGGCAAATGCCCAAAAGTATGTTGAGGCAGTCGAAAAACTTGTCGGTAAGCCAATAAAAATGATAGGCGTTGGACCTGAACGCAGCCAGACGATAGTCAGGTAGTAAATAATTTTGACAGTCTACATTGCTTTGGGTAAATTGAATTGACACAGAGAACTGAGATAAATTTAGTTAAAACAGCTGAGAGGCTTGGTGTAGCAGTTGAGCAGATGCCGCGTAATATCGCTATTATTATGGACGGCAACGGCAGATGGGCACAGGAAAAAGGCAAAGCAAGAGGAGCTGGCCATCGCAAGGGCGGTAGGATTGTTGAGAGGACTGCTTTGGATTGCGTTGACCTTGGCATCGAATCATTGACGCTGTATTCTTTCAGCATTGAAAACTGGAAGAGGCCACAGAATGAGATCGATCAGCTTATGGCGCTTTATCGAAAATATCTTATCGGCATCAGACCTATGATGATGAAGAACAAGGTTAAGCTTGTTCATCTTGGTGTGCTTGATAATTTGCCTGATGAATTAATTGCCGAGCTAAATAAGAGCATTGAGATGACAGTTGACAACGATGGTATGATTCTTGGGTTTGCTCTGAATTACGGCGGCAGGAAAGAAATTCTCGACGCTGCAAAAAAAATCGCGCAGGAATATAAAGATGGCGAAATAACTCTTGAAGATGTTGATGAGCAATTAATGAAAGACCATTTGTATACGCCGCAGATATCCGACCCTGATCTTTTGATTCGTACAGCAGGTGAGATGCGGGTCAGTAATTTTCTGCTTTGGCAAATATCCTATAGCGAGTTCTTTGTTACGGATACCTTTTGGCCTGATTTTAATAAAGCCAATCTGGAAGAGGCGATCTTAACCTATACTGCGAGAAACCGTCGTTTCGGTAATATAGATACCAAAAGGGAAGTTTGATATTGTCGCTTTAACAACGAGATAAAATGCTTAAATACAGATTGATTTTCGGAACATTAATGACGGTGCTTTTTGTGGCGGTTGTAATGTTTGACGGCTGGTTGGATGGTTCTATCAGCAGAGAGGTTGCTGATAAGGGTGTCCAGGGAACTATACTTTGGATACTCATATCTATATTAGCGGTTTCAGCTCAGCTTGAGTTGGCGTCTCTTGCATCGGTTCGGAAGCTGAAAATATTTACACCAATTACCATCATCTCATCGATACTTTTAGCGAGCAGTTGGTATCTGCCGGGGCTTTTAAATATTCCAAGGGCTGACTATATCATTTTTGTTATTTGCGGCACGTTGGTTGCGTTGTTTTTGTATCAGGGGATAAGATATCAGACAGATAATGTTATTTCCAATTGCTCGGTGAGTTTGTTTTCTGTTATTTATATTGGTGGGCTCAGCAGCTTTGTTTTGGGGATTCGGGTTGTCTTTGGTCTTTGGCCTTTGCTGATGTTCGTTTTTGTTGTAAAGTCCTCTGATATAGGGGCTTACACATTTGGCAGGATATTCGGAAAGCATAAATTTTCGCCAAAGATCAGCCCTGGTAAGACCTGGGAGGGAATGGCAGGTGCGGTTGTGGCAGCGGCGATTGTTGCAGTGGTATTTGCTGTAAAGTGTGATATAATGCATTGGAGTCTGGCGGTTTTGTTTGGCGGTTTATTTGCGTTTATAGGTCAGCTTGGCGATCTTGCGGAATCGATGATAAAACGTGATGCGCAGCAGAAAGATTCATCTTCTTCGGTGCCAGGTTTTGGCGGTATTCTTGACGTAATTGATTCGCCTTTGGTCGCTGCGTTGTTCGCGTATTTGTTTTTTATGCTTAGCAATGTTAATTAGAGGGAAATTTGGAAACTACTATAAAAATATCCCCGGCGAGTATGCAAGTCGAATTGTTTGGTTCGACCGATAGTCATCTTCGGCTTTTGAGGGAATCTTATAATGTAAAGATCACAGCTCGCAGATCGGAGGTTTTGATAAGCGGCAGACCTTCGAGTGTGGAAAAAGCTCAGTGTGCCCTGAAACAGATGCAGCAACATTTACTTGACTATGAACATTTAGCCAGCAAAGATGTTAAGGAAATTATTAACCAGAATAAATCTAAGGCTGTATTGAAAGGCCCTTCTCGTGCTATTAGTGTTTATTCGGGCAAGAAGGTTATCAAGGCTAACACACCGGGGCAGATGAAATATATTAATGCGATGTTAAGTAAGGATTTGACTTTTTGCACAGGCCCGGCCGGCACTGGTAAAACTTATCTTGCTGTTGCGGTTGCTGTTTCGATGTTAAAGAATAAGCAGGTCAGGAGGATAGTTCTTGCAAGACCGGCAGTCGAGGCAGGCGAAAAGCTTGGATTTTTACCAGGAGATCTGAAAGCTAAGGTTAATCCATATTTAAGGCCTTTATTTGACGCACTGGGTGACATGATGAGTTTTATCCAGATGAAAAAATTTATTGAGCTTGATATTATTGAAATTATACCTCTTGCGTTTATGAGGGGCAGGACGCTGAATGATTCGGTTATAATTTGTGATGAAGCCCAGAATACGTTACCATTACAGATGTTGATGGTATTGACCAGGCTTGGTAATGGTTCTAAAATGATAATTACCGGCGATATTACTCAGAGCGACCTTGAAAAAGAACAAAAAAGCGGTCTGGTTGATGCGATAGAGACGCTTAAAAGGATAAAGGGCATTGGTTGTGTTGAATTAAGCCAGCAGGACATAGTGCGTCATAAGCTGGTTCAAAATATTGTGCGGGCGTATAAGAAAAAAGCTAAGGATAAATAATTTTTTAATGTCAGGATAAAAAATGCGTTTTTCAAGAAAAACAAATCCGAGACGTGACCAGTTGCATAAAAGTATGGCGGCAGATAAATTTTTGAAGATCAGCCAGTCCGTTACAGTTGATTTTTTTATATCTATGCTCATTGCAATTTCTTTTGTTGTGCTTTGTGTTCTTATTTTATCTTTCGAATTTATCGACAAAAGAAATTACTCCCAAATGTTCCCTCTTGTGGTTATAGTCACAGAAGTCACTGTTGCAATGTCACTTTATATATTTTACTACCAAAAGCGTGTCACTAAGAACCACGCCAGGGCATTAGCTATGAGCGGTTTGTTTTTGATGCTCATCGCAATAACCAAGTTTGGTGTTTTAACGACAGATCGAGAAGCCTGGGCGGTTGGGTCAGCGGTAGCGGCAGCTATTATTCTGGCTGTTTGTTATGACCAGCGTTTTGCGATAAGTATGAGTATATTTTATTGTTTTATAGGTTTTCTGGCTGTAGGTGTCGATGCTCAGGTAAAGGTATTTTTTACAATGCTGGCAGGTGCGCTGACGTGTTGTTTTTTGCTGAAAGAAATACGGACAAGGATGAAGATGCTTGAGGTGAC
This sequence comes from uncultured Pirellulales bacterium, assembly GCA_964477135.1. Lineage (GTDB taxonomy): Bacteria > Planctomycetota > Phycisphaerae > Sedimentisphaerales > Anaerobacaceae > JAGLTN01. The sequence goes on from CAYZEH010000019.1 coordinate 12,702, forward strand.
AGCTGTGGCGATATTTATCGTGTTTATAACCTCGTTTTCGCTCAGCTTTCTTGTCGGCGATAATAAGACGTCGGAGATTTTTATCAATGTTGGTTATAACGGCTTAGCGGTTTTTTTAGTGGGATTTCTGGTTCAGGGATTTTTGCCGGTTATCGAAAAAGTATTCAGAATAGTGACATCGATGACGTTGCTGGCTTATAGTGATGCTAACCAGGAATTGTTGAAAAGGCTTGCGATGGAGGCACCGGGGACGTTCAGCCATAGTCTTCTGGTAGGTTCAATCGCCGAAGCAGCAGCAGAAAGCATTGGCCGCAACGGGCTGTTATGCAGGGTTGGCGCTTATTACCATGATATCGGTAAAATTAATAAGCCTACATATTTTGTTGAAAATGAGATGGGCCAAAACAATCGCCATAAAGAGCTTTCGCCGACAATGAGCCAGCTGATAATTGTTGGTCACGTCAAAGACGGCATTGAGATGGCTAAAGAATATAAATTGCCGGTGGTTTTAAGACAGTTTATAGAAACACATCACGGCACTACGTTGATAGAATATTTTTACAACGAAGCTAAGAAACAGCAGGATGAAAAGCAGGGGCTTTTGCTCGAAAGCGAGTTCAGATATGCAGGCCCCAAACCCAGAACAAAAGAAGCTGCTATTGTAATGATCGCCGATGCTATTGAAGGGGCGGCAAGGTCTTTGACAGAAATAACGCCGACAAAGATCGAAACGGTTGTTCATAATATAGCTATGAAACGACTGCAGGATGGTCAGTTTGATGAGTGTGATCTTACTTTGTGTGAGCTTAGTAAGATAGAATCGGCGTTATCTAAGGCCTTAGCGGGGCATTATCATGGCAGGATCGCTTATCCTCAGCGGGTAGATACACCTGAATGGGAATCTAAAAACGGTCAGGGACAATGATTTATGGATAGTCATGAGCTGCAGGAGATACAGGTTAGTATTGAGCAGGAATTTGCAGGTGTTGATTATGAGCCGACCCAATTCCAGCAGATCGTAAAAGATGTTTCTGCTGAGTTTGGCGTCGATTCTGCTTCGATAAATATATTGGTAGTGGGAGATGAAAAGATAGTCGAGGTCAATAAGCAGTTTCTTAACAAAGACGGCATCACTGATGTTATAAGTTTTGATCTTTCCGACGATAAATGCGACGTTAGGTTTTTTGATATTGTTGTTAACGCTGAAAGAGCGATGCGTCAGGCCAAAAAAAGAGGCCATGATAGTAAAGCCGAATTAGCTCTTTACATTGTTCACGGTCTGCTGCATAATCTTGGCTTTGACGATATGACTGAAGAAGATGCTGCCAAAATGCACCAGATGGAAGATAAGATACTGACGAAGTACGGCTTTGGAAAAGTTTATCATGCAGAGGCTTAAGAGCTTGACAAAATGTTTTAAAATGTATTTGATTGGAAAGGGAATTAGGTGAGTCCGCTTGGTTGGATTTTTTGTTTAGTGTTTATTTTTACAATGGGGGCAATGTTTTTCGCTGTAAGCACTATTTCTTTGAGAGTATTTTCGCATGTGAAGCTTTTAGAAGCGTTCAAGGCTATCGGCAGGGAAAAAACAGCAGAGAAATTGATAGATAATTGTGAAAAGCTTATTCTGGTCAGTTCGTTTTATAGAATGTTTTTCAGCGTTTGTAGCTGGGCTGTGGTGTTGGTCGGGATCGAGATAATCCGCCCTGGAAATTTGACAGTTAAGGGATATATCTGGCCTTTCGTAGGCTGCGTTATAATCTTCATGGTCTTTGTAATTACTATCCCGAATGCCTGGGCAAAATATTCCAGCGAAAAAATACTGAGCAGAACTTACAATATATTAATGTTTTTTGCGTTTATAGCCTGGCCTGTTACTTATTTATCCGGTTTGCTTGACCTGCTGGTCAGAAGGCTCGCGGGCGTTGTTGAAAATACGCCGGAAGAAGAGCATGAGGAAAAACAGGAAGAATTTCTCAGCGGTTTAGAGAGGAGAAAAATCGAGGGAGTTATGGATGAGGAAGAGCAGGAGATGATAGAGAATGTGCTTGAACTTAGTGAAACTGCGGCTGACGAAATAATAACGCCAAGAACCGATGTTGTTGCTATTGAGGTTAACTCAGATTTGGACACGGTGTTGGATACTGTCATCAAGGCTGGTCATTCAAGGGTTCCCGTTTATAAAGAAAATATAGATAATATTGTTGGTGTGGTTTACGCTAAGGATATGCTCACTGAAATTGGTAAAGATAAAGCAGAATTCAGGCTTAAAGATAAATTACGAGATGCTTACTTCGTTCCGGAGACAAAGCTTTTGAGAGTGCTGCTTCACGAATTTCAGAATCAGAAACTTCACATGGCAGTTGTGCTGGATGAATATGGCGGCACCGCTGGTATTGTTACGCTTGAGGATATTCTCGAAGAGCTTGTCGGTGAGATAACAGATGAATATGAGAATGTGCCTGCTAAGAAGATCAGGAAAATAAATGAGCAGACGATAGAGGTTGATGCCAGGGTTTATATTGATGATTTGAATGATGAATTTGATATAAAGCTGCCCGAAGAAGAGGATTACGATACGGTAGGTGGCTTTGTGTTCTCACATCTGGGATATATTCCCAAGGTTTTGGAGAGTTTCAAATATGAAAACCTGAAATTTAGCATAGCATCTGCTGAGGCGAGGAAAATAAAACGTATCAGAATAGAAAAGTTGCGGAAGAGTGAAGATGCTGATTAAAGATACAGCCATTTGTATTCGCTGCGTTGATTATTCCGAGACATCCCAGATCGTGACATTTTTCGCAAGACAAAGCGGCAAAATAAGTGCGATCGCCAAAGGCTCCAAACGAGCTAAATCTTCTTTTGAGGGCGCTATAGAGATTTTTTCTTTCGGCGATATTATGTTCCATGCCGGTCAGGATGATAAGCTTTCGACTTTGACGGAATTTCAGCAGAAAAGCGGTTTTTCAGGGCTAAGCCGAAATTACCTGGGTTATAACAGCAGCCTTTTTGCATGTGAGCTGGTGACAAATCTCGTTGATGAGTATGATCCGCATCCGCAATTGTTCGATGACTTTATGCAGTTTTTAAAAGATGTTCAGACCGTAGCCAGTCAAAATGAAACAATCTCGCTTTTAATATATTTTCAGTTGTCACTTTTAAGAGAGATCGGTTTACAGCCTGTCCTAAGCGAGTGTGCCAATTGTAAAAATAAATACAACCCAAAGTGGTTCGATGTTTATTTCAGCAATTCCGCAAATGGAATAATCTGCAGAGACTGCGATATGAGCTTCCCAGACAAGGTCAAGCTCTCCAAAGAAGTTGCTTATTGCCTGGCGAATCTTAAAAATATCCCCAAAGCAAATGAGCAGACATTAAACCAGATTGAAAGAATCATAATAAATCTTCTGGCGTCTCACATGCAGAAGATGCCTAAAATGGCAAAGTATATTCCGGGCTAAATCTTTTCAGACTCTTCAAAGAAAAAAGGTTCGTTGTCCTTTTTCTTCTTCAATTTTAAACCAAGATGATCGCAGGCCGCTGGTGTGATTTCTCTGCCTCTTTTGGTTCTTCTTAAAAAACCGATTTGCAGCAGGTAAGGCTCAACAACATCTTCGAGCGTGTCTCTTTCTTCGCCTAAAGTCGCTGCGATGGCGTCGATACCGGCGGGCCCTCCGTTATAAACTTTTGCCAGTGACCGCAAAAACATTCTGTCGAGTTCATCAAGACCTAAATGGTCGATCTGTTCCATGTTGAGGGCGTTTTCGACTATTTTCGGCGTAAGCACTCCTTCGTTTTTGACCTGTGCATAGTCACGAACTCTTTTCAAAAGACGGTTTGCGATTCTCGGAGTCCCTCTTGATCTGCTCCCTATCATTTCGAGTGTGTTTTCTTCGCACTTCATTTTTAAAAGGTCCGCCGACCTGAAGATGATCTCTGTCAGTTCGTTGTCACTATAAAAATCCATATGGTACAACATGCCGAACCTGCTTCTAAGCGGGCTGCTTAGGAGTCCTGCTCTGGTTGTTGCGCCAATCAGGGTGAATCTTTTCAGCGGAAAGTTAATGGTCTTTGCGTGTAGGCCGCTATCAACGGTGAAGTCAACTTTGAAGTCTTCCATGGCCGGGTATATGAATTCTTCAACGGCGGTGCTTAGCCGATGTATTTCATCGATGAAGAGTACATCGCCTGTGGCTATGTTGCTGAGCATTCCCATTACGTCGCCTTGTTTTACCATCGCCGGGCCTGAAGATGATCTTAGAGTAGCTCCCATTTCGTTGGCAACGACATTGGCTAATGTGGTTTTGCCCAGGCCTGGCGGGCCATAAAAAAGCATGTGCTCCAAAGGCTCGGACCTTTGCTTGGCAGCTGCTATCGCGATAGACAATTTCTCTTTCACCGAGGATTGTCCTATGCATTCGCCGAGTGATTTAGGTCTTAGCGAGGTATTAAAACCTTCTTCCTTGTTGTTAATCGGCTTATTGCTGATAACTCTGTTTACTGCCATAACTTAAATTTCCAATCAGACTTCTATTCCCTGTTTTAATCTATATACCAAAGGCACAAGTTCCTCTGCGGTTTTCACATCCGGGTGTTTTTTGCAGGCAAGAGCGATAAGCTCCATTGACTCGTTTCTTTTTTCGCCCCAGGCAATCAAAATTTCCAGTGCCTCCGCCTGGTAAGCCTTGAAGCTCGCAGCCTCTGCTGTTGTTAGATGCTGCTGGGCTGCGAAAGTTTGCAGCTTTCCTTTCAGCTCTGCGATTATGTGCTGCGCCATTCTTTTGCCCAGACCTGGCAGTGATATTATTGTTTTTTCGTCGCCTTCTTCTATAGCAGAGGCGATCGTCTCAATAGGAATGCTCAAAGATTTGAGTCCTTTTTTTATGCCGATACCTTTAACGCTCGTAAATTTCTGAAAAAAGTTTCTTTCGTCAGCGTTTAAAAAGCCGACCATTCTTGGTATGAGGTTTCCGCCGCCTGGTGTGCCTTCATAATATTCCATAGTGCACAGTTCGATATCTTCACCGATCTTGTTTGCCAGCGCTGCGATGCCGTAACCCGGCAGCATAAGCTCATAACCGACCGAGCCAACCTGTACCATTGCACTATTTTCGTTCAGTTCTATTAGTTTGCCTTGTATCCAGGCTATCATATTTTAACTTCCTGATATTATTAGATCTTCGTTTATAGAATTCACACAACAAAGCGTTGCCGCTATCGCGTCAGCTACATCGTCAGGCTCAGGCAGCTCACTTAAAGACAGCAAAGTCTGTATCGTTCTTTGCATCTGTATTTTCGTAGCTCTTCCATTGCCTGTTATCGATTTTTTTATCTTCGTTGCCGCAAAGCTTTTTACTTCGATGCCTGCCTCGGCACACTTTTGTAGTATAACGCCCCTTGCGTGTCCCATCAATATAGAAGTTTTGGGATGTTGATAGTGAGAGTACAATTCTTCGACTGCAGCGACGTTGGGCTTGAATCTCTCAAGTATCGAACCAATATCGGCGGCGATCTGGTTTAATCGCAAAGGCATATCTTTTTTTCTGTCGGTTTTGAAAATACCAGCTTCGATAAGGGACATTTGGTTCTGGTCGTTATCAAGAACCGCGTATCCGCATATATGTAATCCCGGGTCTATGCCGAGTATTCTCATTTCCTTCTCCAGATAGTCTCGCCTGGCTTATCTTCAAGCAGAATTCCAATTGCATCGAGTTTGTCACGGATCGCATCAGCAGCGGCAAAATCTTTATCTTTTCTCGCCTGTGCTCTCTGCTCGATAAAATTCTTTACCAGCTCATCGATAATTTCATCATCGCCTTGGTTTGTTTCGGGGTATATTTCTTTTACAACCCCAAGCACATCACCGCCGAGCATGGAGAACAGATCATCGATCTTTATCAGCGTTCCGGAAGTTGTTTCTGGTTTTTCGATAAGCGAATAGGTGAGTTTGACAAGCTCAAAAATTACAGAAAGCGCAATCGAGGTATTCAGGTCATCATTCATTGCCGCTTCGAATTTTCCCTTAAGCTCTTCTAATTGTTTAGCTACTTTTGTGTCGGCGTCGCCTTGTTTTGCATTGGCGATCTGTTTTCTTGTCGCTTTAACAGCTTCGGTTATTTTTTCGTAGCCGCTCTGAGCTGAATGCAGTGAAGCATCCGAAAAATCAAGAGGGCTTCCGTAATGGCTGTTTAAAATTAACTGTCTGACTGCGATAGGGTCATAAGCTCTTGTCAATCTTTCGTGGGCCCCTGAAAAGGCCTGCTTTAAAGTTATAAAATTATTAAGGCTTTTGCCCATTTTCTGACCGTCAACTGTCACCATATTATTATGTATCCAGTAGCGGACAAACTGCACGCCGTTGGCAGCTTCGGATTGGGCAATTTCGCATTCGTGATGAGGGAACTTGTTTTCAATTCCGCCGCCGTGAATGTCTATTGTTTCGCCGAGATATTTTTGACTCATAACAGAGCACTCAATGTGCCAGCCCGGATAGCCCCTTGACCATGGACTTGGCCATTGCATAATGTGGTTGGCTTCAGCTTTTTTCCATAAAGCAAAATCCACGGGGTTTTTCTTATCAGGTGAAACTTCCACCCTTGCGCCGGATATCATTTCGTCAACATTTCTGCCCGAAAGTTTGCCGTACTCTTTGAATTTTGAGACATTAAAATATACCGAGCCATTAGATTCGTAAGCATATCCTTTTTCGATAAGGGTTTTGACCATTTCTATCTGTTCGAGGATATGACCTGTAGCTCTTGGGCTTATATCGGGACGGAGGCAGTTCAGCTCGTCCATATCAGCAAAATAACTGCGGGTATAATATTCAGCAATTGCCATTGGGTGCTTATGTTCTTTGCGTGCTGCAACGTCGAGCTTGTCTTCTCCCTGATCGGCATCATCTGTTAAATGGCCGACATCGGTAATGTTCTGCACATAAGTTACGTCATAGCCTATGTATCTCAGATATCTTACGAGTATGTCGAAACTGATATAGCTCTTCGCATGTCCGAGGTGTGCATGGCCATAAACTGTAGGGCCGCAGACATACATGCCTACCTTGCCTTTCACCTGCGGTTTGAATTCATCTTTGCTTCTCGTCAGAGAGTTATATAATTTTAATGTCATCTTATTGCCTTGACCGAAAATTTTTAAAGACTTCTTTTATATTTCTTCTTTATCAGTGCGATAGCCGTAGCAGCCATTGCGTCACCTTCTCCGATATCGCCAAGACCTTCATTTGTCTTGGCTTTTATATTAACATCGCAAAAGTTTATTTCCAAAATTTCGGAAACGCATCTTTTCATCTGTCCTTTTACTGTTGTCAGATTTGGTGCCTGGGCCTGGATAGTGATATCTACGTTCACTATGTCCCATCCTTTTTCGCCCAACAGGTCTCTTACCACTGCCAGAAATTCTTTGCTGTCAGCGTCTTTATATTGCGGGTCAGTGTCGGGGAACAATGCCCCGATGTCACCATTGCCGCTGGCGCCGAGCAATGCGTCAACGATAGCATGTATTCCGACATCGCCGTCGCTATGGCCTTTCAATCCCATCGGGTAGGGGATGTATATTCCGCAAAGCATTAAGGGCTTACCTGACTCGGTTTCGTGAATGTCGGTGCCAATACCTATGCGGTAATCAGGTTTTGGTCTGTCATCAATCACAGCGTGCCCTTTGTGCTTGGAATATCAGTTCCGGTTATTTTTACCGCTTTCGCCAATGCCTGCCCAACAGCTTTGAATATAGCTTCTGCGACATGGTGGCTGTTGATGCCGTAAGGGACGTTTATATGCAGGTTGAATTTGCCGGAATTAGCAAAGCTTCTGAGCATTTCGTCAATGCACTCGACATCAAAATCGCCGATCTTTTCTGTATTGTATTTGACGTTATAGACAAAGCTTGCTCTGCCTGAAAGGTCTATCGCGACATTTGCGAGGGCATCTTCCATCGGCACAGAGCTGCTGCCGTAGCGGGTGATACCTTTTTTATTGTCTAATGCTTCATCGAGACATTGGCCCAGACAGATAGCGATATCTTCGACGGTGTGGTGGGCATCAACTTCCAGATCTCCTTTGGCGGTTACGTTCAAATCTATTTTGCTGTGCTTGCTCAAATGAGTCAGCATGTGGTCGAGAAAACCAACCCCCGTATTGATATCGTAACTGCCCGTACCATCGAGATTGATATCAACAGTGATGTCAGTTTCATTTGTTTTTCTGCTTATTTTCGCGGTTCTGTTTTTCATAAGAATATCCTTATTCAGATAATATCTCTTTCAAAGCGTCGATCAATGCCTGGTTTTGCCGGGCGGTTCCAACTGTTATTCTCAATTTATCACCCAGGCCGGGCAGATTTTTAAAATATCTTATATAAATATTTTTTTCTACGAGCTTATTATATATTTCATCGGCTTTTGGGTTTTGCGCCAATACAAAATTTGCTGAGCTGTCCGGCACGTCAAAGCCCAAGGCTCTTAACTTTTCTGTGAGTATCTTCCGGTCTGCTTTTACCTTTTCAACATTTGTTTTGAAGTAGGCCTGATCTTTTATCGCCTGGGTTGCAGCTTCTATTGCGACAGCATCTGTATTATATGAATCTTTGACTTTCATCATTCCGTCGATGAGAGATTTGCACGCTATCGCAAAGCCGAACCGGATGCCTGCCAGTGAATACCCTTTGCTCATTGAACGCAGGATTATTACGTTGTCGAAATCGTTTATCAGGCTGATGCAGTTGTCCTCGGCAAAATCTACATAGGCCTCATCTATGAGCAGCACCCCTTCGAGATCGCCTGCCAGTTGAGCGAGTTTGTCTTTGCTTATGTAAGTTGCTGACGGGGCGTTGGGGTTGCATACGATAGTCAGTGCTGCTCCGATATCGGTTAGTTTTTCCGGCAGCTTATAATTATCGCCGAAAGGAACTTCGGCAACAGGGGCGTTTTGGATATTTGCCAGTACGGGATAGAGGGAATATGTTGGCGTTGGATATACTAAAGGCCTTAACGGGTCGCAGAACGATCTTATCGCGATAGTGAGCATATCGTCGCCGCCGTTAGTGCACATTATATTGTCAGGGGCGATGCTTAGAATCTGGGCAGCGGCTTGTCTGAAATCGTCGCCGGTAGGTTGCGGATATCGGCGGAGCTTCTCCGTACTTATATTCGTCAGTACTCGCATAACCTTTGGCGATGGCGGGTAGGGGTTCTCGTTGGTGTTTAGTTTTACTACGTCGGCAGCTTTTGGCTGGAATCCGGGCGTGTAGCCTACTGTTTTTTCAATGTTTTCGCGAAAATAACCCATATCTGTTCTCAAAATAATCAAAATAATAACATGAACCGGCATTATACGAATATTTGCTCGCAAAAAAAAGGGAAGATTTGCGGAATATTTGCAGTTTGGATTATAAGTTTTCGGGGTTTTGAGGGAAATCGACTTTCAAAAATTTACCTTTTTTCCCCTTTTTTCTGCTTTTTTTCCTTTTTTTCATAAAAATGACGGCGACTTTACCCTTTTTGGGCAAAAATGAATAGGTGTAAATGGGGGTTTTGTGGGTTTTTAGCCTTTAAATGAAGATTCTTTTGTTTTTTTGGTGAAATTCGGGTGAATTTTTTGTTTTCGGCTGGGATTTTAAGAGTATTGATGCAGGGTTTGTGTTGTATTTGCTGTGTTTGTGGGGTATTATTGTTTTAAATTCGACAGCTATTGAGATGAGAGGTTTCTTTAGGAAGTTATGGAAGAATAAGCTTTGATGAGGATTTTATTTTTTAGAGATTGTTTTAAGGAGTTTTAAAACAGCGTGTGTGAACAAGTTGCACATGTTAAACGATATTTTAAGTAGTCAGGAGAATATAATGTCAAAACTTGTTCTCGAATTACAAAAAGATGCCATGGATAGCAAAATGCCCTTAACAGACCTATTGAGGAAATCTTTTGTAGTGGCAAAAAAATTAGGCATTGAGGAATTTCAATTATGGATTCAGGATGAGCTTAACGGTTATTCAGGAGAACGTGAAATACCCAATTATAGAAATGTGTTTGGAGATGTAAAAGCATGGAATCCTTATAATGGGTACATACCTGTTATAGTCCAAGACAGTAAGATTTCTAATCTTATTAGAAATCGGGAAATAAACCAACCTATAAGTGAGCTTGAAAATTTGTCCAAGAAAGAAGATGGAGTTTTATATGTTTCGTTTCCTCAAAAAATCGAAAATATGTTAATGGATGGTACTGATCCTACTTTGAGACCCACTTTGCATATAAGTTCAAATTCAATTTGTGGAATACTTGATGTGGTTCGAAATACTGTTTTGGAATGGTCACTGAAACTTGAAGAGGAAGGTATTTTAGGTGATGGAATGAGTTTTTCAAATGGTGAGAAAAGTAAGGCGAAGGCAAATAGTAATGTTAATATTCAGAATTTTCAGGGTATACTTGGAAATGTGTCAGAAAGTTACGTATCACAAGAAATGTTTCAAAATATAACAAAGGGTGATTTTGGGAGCTTATCTCAATTCTTACAAAACAAAGGGATTTCCGAAGATGATATAAATGATCTCCAGAAATGTATTAAAGCTGAACCAGTTTTAACAAAAAAGAACACGTTTGGTGAAAAAGTTGGAAGTTGGATTGGGGAAATGGTATCGAAAGCTGCTTCAGGTTCATGGAAAATAGGTTTAAGTGTTGCAAGTGGTCTCTTGGCAAACGCAATTAATTCCTTCTATGGATTTTGAAAAAGGTATTGTTTCTGATTAAAATGTAATATATTGTAAAAAAGTCCTGACAATTTTACGATGCTCCTAATAATGGCCTTGCTGGCTGTGATTGGTTGGGAAGGGAGGTTGGTAATAAAAAAGGCTACGGGGGCGGGTTTTTAGGGGAGCACTATGCACTACGGCGGGGGGTGCGTAAATTGTCTGGGAATTGGGGTTTAGGATGAGGATTTTGGTTTGAGATCAACTTTTTTTTCATAGTTTGTGGAATTTGTATAAAAGGCTGGTCAAAGGTGGGTGGAG
>CAYZEH010000020.1:0-1491 GCA_964477135.1 uncultured Pirellulales bacterium
CTTTTGAGATGGGCTTAAAGTCAGCCAGATAAACATCACTGTCAAGGGCATCCATTGCGTTTGCAAAACGATATCCCAGCTCTATCACTCCGTTGGTGTCATAATGAACGTTATCAGCCTGAAGAACCAGATCGCTGGTGATAACCAAAGCTGTATTGGCTACATTCTCGCTTACATTTAGCTGCGCCTGCCTTACAATTGCACCGTATGTAAGCGTCGGCCCTTCGGAAATCTGACCGATTATAAAAGGAAGATTAGGCACTGAAAACTGGGTTCTTACTGCCGCAATAAAATCTGTTAAATTCTGTTCGTATGCTTCAGCTGTGCTTTGACTTAGAGTATCATTTTCTCCCTGCATCCAGATAAATCCGACAATAACAGGATTGCAATCCTGGCAAAGAATTGCCATACCGTCAGAGACATCTCCTACCATATTAATCCATTGTGGTCCGGTTCCTGGTTTCCAGTTATAATATAAAGATGATCCTCCTAATGAAGATTTTATCAATGCTATCTTCTTGCCATTATTTTTTTCTAAAATAGACTGTCCGAATGTGATTTCAGGCCCGGAAGTATTGTAGGGACTCCTGGTTGTCAAACCGAGCTGCAGGTCAAGCCACTCGTCAATAAAATAAATAGGAATATCAGGACGATTTACTTGCAGCTCAGGCGGGAATTCTCCATTGGGGGCTCTGCCATCCATGTTTGATTGTCCCGCTAATATATAAACTTTAACGACCTCACCGGAATCAGGATCTGGATCATTGGGGTCTGGCTGATTAGGATCAGGAACTAGTGTAATATCTCCTTCAATATATGAGACTTTTGCAACATTGTCATAAAGTGCAGCTCGGCCAGGAAAACTTATATTTTTATCAACATCATCAAATCCAAAAATGTAATCATACATGGTTATAGTATTATGCCTGAGTGGCAACCAGTCACGTATTGCTCCAAGACTACCGCCGCAATCCCATTTTGTTACGGTACTGCCATCCCAGTCAAACGTAAATGGTACAGTGCCGCTATAAGCAGCACCTGCAGTATAGTTACTGCCGGTAAGACCACTTTCAACTGAGGCTGTAACACTGAAACTTGAAGTGCCATCCAAAAGAGTATACGTTCCGGCTGCTACAATTCCACCAGTACCAACATCACCATCTGTAATAAACTGACCCGCTTCTAAAGCAAAACTCCAGTTCCAGGTAATATCAGCGTTTGCCACGCTAGTTACCAATGTTACTAACAATGCTACAGTAATCAATCTTTTCACTTAAGTTCCCCTATCTTTTAAACACAACAGATTAAAAGCGAACCAATTGCTAAGGCTGTATTGTCCTGACTAATAAACCGAGTGTACCAGTTTTAACTGTAAATGTCAAGAAAAATGGCGTAAACAAGCCTTTGCAGTCGAATTTACGCCATACGTTTTTTTAATACTCTGCCGCAATTATAGGGATGTAAACCTATATAAATTTATTATTTGACAAG